>NZ_RZTC01000001.1:37173-62973 GCF_004023165.1 Mesorhizobium sp. M7A.F.Ca.MR.176.00.0.0
GCAGTCGACACCGCCGGGCAGCACGTGGCCGGACTGTCCGCCGCTCGAGGACGTTTACGCGGCCGCGCGGCGCGCCTTTCCGGATATCCGCCTCGGCGGCGGCATGTTCAGCTACTTCACCGAACTCAACCGCAAGCGCGTGCCGGCGGACCAGCTCGATTTCATCACCCATTGTACTTGCCCGATCGTGCATGCCGCCGACGATCTCAGCATCATGCAATCGCTGGAGGCGCTGCCTTTCATCACCCGATCGGCGCGGGCGATCTTCGGGGCAAAGCCCTATCGGATCGGCCCGTCGACGATTGCCATGCGCCAGAACCCCTATGGCAGCGCGACCAAGCCCAATCCCGGGGGACAGCGCGTTGCCATGGCCGACAGCGATCCTCGCCACACCGGTCAGTTCGCTGCTGCATGGACGATCGGCTATGCCGCGCGTGTCGCACCGGTCGGACTGGAGATGTTGACACTTTCCAGCTTCACTGGACCTTTCGGCGTGCTCGCTTCATCAGGGGAACCTGTCGCGGAAGGATCACACCGGCCAATCTTCCAGCCCATCAAGGGGCTTTGCGAGCTGGCCGGCCTTGCGCATGTGTCGGCAAGGACGAGCGATGAAACCAAGGTGCTGGCGCTGGCCGGGCGCTCCGCCTCGGGCAAGACAATCGCGTGGCTGGCGAACCTGACGGCGGAAGACGTGCAGGTCGACATTTCAGCTTTTGGCCGAGGCCAGGTCGCAATGACGCCTTACGCGATCGTTCGGATCGGCTGAACCGCCGAGATCATTTTTCAGAATTCATCACATAGAGCGCGCGCGAGCGTTCGAGATGCTTGATCATCGCCTTCTCGGCGCCATCGGCATCCTTCTTCTCGATGCGGCCGATGATCTCTTCGTGCTCGGTCAGCGTGAACTTTTCCTTGCCGGTCCAGATCAGCATTTCGGTGTGGTATTCCTTCAGCCAGCCCAGCATCGCCTCGCTGACGGCAACATAGATCGGGTTACCGGAGATCGCGGCGATCTGCGTATGGAATTTCATGTCGGCGGAGATGAAGGCTTCGGAATCACCGCGAAAGCCGCGCTGTTCGGCAACAGTGGCCCGCAGCCGCTGCACATCCTCAGCGGTGGCCTTCTCGGCGGCTTCCCGAACCATGCCGCGCTCGAAGAAGATGCGCGCGGTCTTCAGGTGCTCAAGCGTGTCCTTCGACGACGACAGAATGATCTTGGCGGCGCCGTCGACCTGCTTGATGATCGACTTGGCGGTGAGTTGCAGCACCTTGGCGCGTTCGCCATGCGAGATCGCCACCAGGCCCATATTGCTCAGCGCCTGCATCGCCTCGCGAATCGCCGGCCTGCCGACCTCGAAGCGCTCCATCAGTTCACGCTCCGACGGCATGTCGTCGCCCGGCATCAGCTCGCCGCTGGTGATCAGGCGTTTCAGCCGCAAGAAGACCTCATCGGAAAGCTTGCGCCGGACAATCGGTTCCGAACGGTTCATCGTCGCGAATCACTCCCTTGACCCGGCCTTATCTAACACTGCCGCCACAATTCCCGGAATTGCCGTCTGTCGATCCCTCTGCCGGATATGACTTGCAATACTTATGTACTCATTATACCAGATTTGAAACACCGGTGAACCTTTTTCGAACGCCTCGGCTTGAGACAGCGGACCATGATCACGCTCACCTACCGCATCGAAACGCCTGGAAGCATCGAAGTCCTGGCGGCCAAGATCGCCAGCGATCAGTCGACCGGCACCTTCGTCGCGCTGCCCGGCGAGACCGAGGAACTGAAAGCCCGGGTGGCGGCGCGCGTGCTGGCGATACGGCCTCTGGCCGATGCCGAGCGGCCGTCGCTTCCCGACAGCGGCAACGGGCCGTTCAGGCGCGCCGATGTCGATATCGCCTTTCCATTCGATGCCATCGGCACCGACCTTTCGGCACTGATGACCATTGCCATCGGCGGCACCTATTCAATCAAGGGCCTCACCGGGATTCGCATCGTCGACATGAAATTGCCGGAGGAGTATCGCGGCGCGCATCCCGGCCCCCAGTTCGGTGTCGCCGGCAGCCGTCGGCTGACCAATGTGACGGATCGTCCGATCATCGGCACCATCGTCAAGCCGGCGCTGGGCTTGCGGCCACATGAGACGGCGGCAATGGTGGCGGAACTGATCGCCGCCGGTGTCGACTTCATCAAGGACGACGAGAAGCTGATGAGCCCGGCCTATTCGCCCCTGTCGGAACGAGTGAAGGCGATCGTGCCGCTGATCCTCGACCACGAGCAGAAGACCGGCAAGAAGGTGATGTATGCCTTCGGCATCTCGCATGCCGACCCCGATGAGATGATGCGCAACCACGATATGGTGGCGAAGGCTGGCGGCAATTGCGCTGTTATCAACATCAATTCGATCGGCTTCGGTGGCATGGCGTTCCTGAGGAAGCGCTCCAGTCTGGTGCTGCATGCTCACCGCAACGGCTGGGACATCCTCACCCGGCACCCCGGGCTAGGCATGGACTTCAAGGTCTGGCAGCAATTCTGGCGACTGCTCGGCGTCGACCAATTCCAGATCAACGGCATCGCCTCGAAATACTGGGAACCGGATGATTCTTTCGTCGAATCGTTCAAGGCGGTGACGACACCGATCTTTTCACCCGAGGACTGCGCCTTGCCGGTGGCGGGCTCTGGCCAGTGGGGCGGCCAGGCTCCTGAGACATATGCGCGGACCGGCCGGACGGTCGATCTTCTCTATCTCTGCGGCGGCGGCATCGTCAGCCATCCGGACGGGCCGGGCGCCGGCGTGCGTGCCGTGCAGCAAGCCTGGCAAGCGGCGGTCGACGGCATTCCGCTGGCGGACTTTGCCCTGAACCATCCCGAACTGGCGCGGTCGATCGAAAAATTCGGCGACGACAAGGCAGGCTGAAGCCATGCAGGACCTGCTTCTCAGCTATTATGGCGACGACCTGACCGGCTCGACCGATGTCATGGAGGCGCTCGAACTCGGCGGCGTGCCGACAGTGCTGTTCATGCGCCAGCCGGACGCGGCCCTGCTGTCCCGGTTTGGCCATTGCCGGGCGATCGGACTGGCCGGCACCAGCCGCAGCGAGACGCCGCAATGGATGGACACGCATTTGCGCGATGCCTTTGCCTGGCTGAAGACGCTGAACGCCGAGATTTGCCACTACAAGGTCTGCTCGACCTTCGATTCCAGCCCGACGATCGGCAGCATCGGCCGGGCCATCGAGATCGGCCGCTCGGTGTTCGCGCAAGCCAGCGTGCCGCTGCTGGTCGGCGCGCCGCAGCTCAAGCGCTACACCACCTTCGGGCACCTGTTCGCCGCCTATCGCGACCAATATTTCCGCATCGACCGCCACCCGGTGATGAGCCGCCACCCGACGACGCCGATGGATGAGTCGGATTTGCTGATCCATCTGTCGCGGCAGACGGCGCTGAGCTCGGGGCTGGTCGACCTTGCGACGCTGCAGTCCGCGTCGCGGTCGGCGGCGTTCGATCGGCTGACCGGAAACGGCACCCCCATCGTGCTTGTCGATGTCGACAATCTGGAAACGCAGGCTCTGGCCGGCAAGGAGCTGTGGCGCGTTCGCAAGCCCGGCGGTTCTTTTGTCGTCGGCTCGTCAGGGGTCGAGTATGCGTTGCTGGCCGAATGGGCGTCGAATGGCATCGTCAGCGCCGGACATGGCTTCACGCCACCGGGCGCAGCCGAGCGGATAGCCGTCGTGTCGGGAAGTTGCTCGCCGACCACCGAACGGCAGATCCAGCATGCCCTGACCGACGGTTTCGACGGCATCGAGGTCGATCCAGTCGAACTGGTTTCGGAGGCTTCGCAGCAGGCGATCGCGCGCGCAACGGCAAGCGGCCGTGCCAGTCTGCAAGCCGGGCGCAGCGTCATCCTCTACACCGCGCTTGGCCCCGATGCCGACAGGGGCGCCGAAATCGACCGGCAGGAAGGCGCCCGCCACAGGCTTGGCCGCGGACTCGGAGAAATCCTTCGCGGCCTGACGATCGAACAGAGCCTGCGGCGCGTGGTCATTGCCGGCGGCGACACGTCGAGCCATGCACTCGGCGAAATGGGTGTCGATGCCCTGACAATCCGCATGCCGCTGCCCGCTTCGCCGGGCTCGCCGCTCTGCGTTGCTCACGCGCGCGTCAAGGCGATCGACGGACTGGAGGTCGCGCTCAAGGGCGGCCAGGTCGGAACTGATCGCTATTTCTCAGCCATCCGCGACGGCCTCGGCGGTTGAAACAACTAACGCCTACGTCCAGGTGATAGCCTGCGGGAACACCTCTGCGCACGAAATGCTCCTTGCCGGGTGGAAATCCCGGTAACACCCGGTATTATCTGCGAAAATGCCGAAATCGGGAGGATGCCGGGTGCAGACCAAGAAGATCATCAATGTCGGCAACCGCGCCGTCGACGAGATGCTGGAAGGCATCCTGGCAGCGCATCCCCGCCATCTCAAAAGCGTGGACGGCAGTCCTCGCTCCATCATCGCCTGCGACGGACCGCGCCAGGGCAAGGTGGGCCTCGTCATTGGCGGCGGCTCGGGCCACGAGCCGAGCTTTCTTGGCTTCGTCGGCAAGGGATTGGCCGATGCGGCGGCCATCGGCAATGTCTTCGCCTCGCCACCGCCGGACCCGATCCTCGAATGCGCAAAGGCAGTCAGCGGCGGCGCCGGCGTGCTGTTCATGTACGGCAACTATGCCGGCGACGTGATGAATTTCGACATGGCGGCCGAGATGGCCGCCATGGACGACATCGAGGTGCGCACGGTGCTGAGCACCGACGACGTCGCCTCGGCACCGCGCGACCAGCGGCACAAGAGGCGCGGCGTCGCCGGCAATTTCTTCATCTTCAAGGCGGCCGGTGCCGCCTGCGACCGGATGCTGTCCTTCGACGAATGCGAGCGCATCGCCGGCAAGGCCAACGACCACACCTTCACCATGGGCGTGGCGCTGTCGCCCTGTTCGCTGCCGCAGACCCGCCGGCCGAATTTCGAGATCGGGCCGGACGAGATGGAGATCGGCATGGGCATCCATGGCGAGCCGGGCATCGCGCGCGAAAAGTTGAAAACAGCCGACGAGATCACCGACGAGATGCTGGACAGGATCCTCGACGAGATGGCGCCTACGCGCGGCGACAAGGTCGCGGTGCTCGTCAATTCGCTGGGCTCAACGCCGCTGATGGAACTCTACATCATGAACCGGCGCGTGAAGCAGAGGCTCGACGAGATCGGTGTGTCCATACACGCAAGCTGGGTCGGCAATTACTGCACCTCGCTCGAAATGGCAGGGGCCTCGATCACTCTGCATCGGCTGGACGGCGAGTTGCAGACGATGCTGGACCACCCCTGCGACTGCGCCATGTTTCGCGCCGGCTAAAGCCACTTCTGTGGCAAGGACTAAGACATGACGACAATCGACACCGCCCACCTTGTCGCGATGTTCGCGGCGATCGCAACCGCCATGTCTGCCGACCGGGACCGACTGTGCGCGCTTGACGGGGTTATCGGCGACGCCGACCACGGCATCGCGATGGAGCTTGGATTTTCCGCTGCACGCGATGCCGTCGCCGCACTGGATGCAGAGGCAACCGACCCGACCACCTTGCTGAACACCGCTGCCAAATCGTTCCTGAATGCCGTCGGCGCCTCCTCCGGGCCGCTCTATGCGACCGCGTTCATGCGGGGCGCGGCAGCCGTCAAGGGCAAGACGACGCTCGACGATTCGGACGTGGTCGCCCTGTTCCAGGCTATGGCCAAGGGCATTCAGGATCGCGGCAAGGCCGAGCCTGGCGAAAAGACGATGATCGATGCATGGGCGCCGGCTGCGCAGGCAGCGGGCGAAGCGCTGACCTCCGGCAAGGATCTGGCGGGCAGTCTCGAAGCTGCTGCACAAGCGGCAAACGCAGGCGCGGAGGCTACTAAGTCGATGGTCGCCACGAAAGGCCGGGCATCGCGTCTCGGCGAACGCTCGCTTGGCCACATGGACCCGGGCGCCGCCTCCGCCGTAACCGTGATCGAGGCGATGCGGGTCGCCTTGACCAGTTAACTCAGTAACGGGTTTCCCGCGTCTTTCAGCGCTTGGCGTCGAGCTTGTCGATGGCCTGCACGTTTGTGGCGGAGGGGCCATTCGGATCGAACTCCGAGGCCAACCATGCGTCGGCGATCGATTTCGCCAGTTCGGGGCCGATGACGCGGGCGCCCATGGTGATGATCTGGGCGTTGTTGGACTTGGCGGCGCGCTCAGCGGAATAGGTGTCGTGGGTCAATGCGGCGCGAATGCCCGGCACCTTGTTGGCTGAGATGCTGACGCCGATGCCGGTGCCGCAAAACAGGATGGCCCGGTCGTAATTGCCGTCCAGGATTTCGTGGCCTACCGAGGCAGCGATGTCGGCGTAGAATCCGGCCTGGCTGAGGTCGACGACCTGCAGTTCGGGTTTGGTGGCGAGATGCTTGGCGATGACGTCGAGCAGCGGCTTTCCGGCACTGTCGGCTCCGAGTGCGATCTTCATGATGATGAACTCCTTTGCTAGGTCTTTTGGCAGTCAGCGCGCGATGGCGGCCGACGCCTTTTTCAGAATGTCGATATAGCCTTCCGCTTGCCACGCCGAGCGGCCGATGAACAGGCCATCGATATGCGGCTGGCCGATGAGTTCGGCCGCGTTGCCTGGATTGACGCTGCCACCATAAAGCACAGGTGGAGCAATCGGCAGCCGGTCGGCGGCAACCTTCTTGATCAGCTGTTGCTGTTTGTCGGCATAGTCGGCGCTTGCGGGAATGCCCTTCTCGCCGATTGCCCAGACGGGCTCGTAGGCAAAGAGGATTTCCGCCTTCAGTTGATAGCCGCTCAGCTCTTGCAGCGCGCCGAGAACCTGTGCCGTCAGCACCGCCTCGGCGCGGCCTGATTCACGCTCAGCCAGCGTCTCGCCGACGCAGATCAGCGGCACGAAACCGTGCCTGACTGCGGCCGCCGTTTTCAGTCCCACAGTCGCATCCGTCTCGCCGAAATGCTCGCGGCGCTCGCTATGGCCGAGTTCGATCACATCCAGCCCGCAGTCTTTCAACATCACCGGCGAAATCTCTCCCGTCCAGGCGCCCGCGTCGGCCCAATGCATGTTCTGGGCCCCAACTTTGACGCGGGTGTCGGCCAGCGCCGCGCTGACCTGGCGCGCTGCGGTGAACGGCGGAATGACGAAAGGCTGTATTGCCGGATCGAAATCGGGCACAAAGGCCGCCAGCGCATCGGCGAACTGCAACGCCTCCGACAGCGTCTTGTTCATCTTCCAGCTCGTGCCGACCCAATATGGGGCCATTCTTCTTCTCCTTCGATACTTTTGCGGCCGAAGCCGGCTTTCGGGCGACGTATTCGCTCAAGTCCGAGGCTTGAGGCTGTCGCGGCCACTGTCGACGTAAGGCGCCCAGAAATCCACCGACTCGCGGATCATCTCGATAACCTGATGGTCGACTGGTTCCCTCTCCCTGAAGGAAAGTTCAAGGCAAATTTCATTGTCGGTTCCACCGCCCTGCCGAACCGCGTCCAGCAACTTCTGCGGCACTATGCGGCCGTCCTTGTTGTAGGCGGCCGTGAACGGCCAGTGCCCGCCCTTGTTCATGGAAGACTGCTTGATGTGGATGATCGGCGATTGCAATGGAAACGCTTTCGCCCAAGCATAGGGATCGGTATCGGCAGGATCGGCCGAGGTCACGTCGCCATGGTCGATATCCACCATCATCTTCATCGGTATGGGCAGCTTCGCCGCATCGATGGCGCCTTGCAGCGTGGCGCAGCTTTCGATCGTGTGGCCGAACTCGCGGCCGACCGACATCGGCTCCCAGAACAGGTATGTCAGACCCGCCGCCCTGGCGTGTTCGGCCACCTCGCGCCAGCATTCGAGCGCGATATCGAGAAGTGCTGCCCGCCGTTGCGGATCGTCAAAGTCCTTGTGGGTGAAGATGGCGAACTGCGTGCCCATGCCGGACGCGCCGAGATCGGCGGAAATGTCGGCGAAGGTCTTGAACCAGTCGACATAATAGCGCCGCACATCCGCATCCGGGTGGCCGAAATGGTTGAGCCGGCCATAAGGCCCCGTCATGCCGGAGGTGATCCGCACGCCGGTCCGCGAAAGTGCGCTGTTGAACAGGCGCAGGAATTTGGCAATCGTCGCCGCCGGCCAGCCCGGATTGACGAATTCATGCGTCAGCTGCACGTCGCGGATGCCGATGCCATAGGCGATCGCGTCGATCAGATCGTCTGGATCGGCGAAACGATTGACCAGCGGATTGGTGTTGAGGGAAAGCGTGAAGGCCATCAGTCTGCCGCCGCCATGATGTTATCGAACCAGTCTTCGAATCCTTTCCGCTCGGCCGCATTGAGATGCAGGCCATGTTTGGTGCGGCGTTCCAGGATATCGGCTGATGTGCCGGCCCATTCGGTCTCGACCAGGAACTTTGCCTCCCGTTCATATAAATCGGGACCGAAGCGTCGGCCGAGATCAGCCTCGCTTTGCGCGCCGGCGAGCAATTGCCGGGCGCGGGTGCCGTAGCTTCGAGCGTAGTGCTTCACCAGCGACGGGCTGAGCCACGATAACTCGGAATGCAGATCGCTCAGGAATTGCTCGAAGTCCGCATTGGGCAGGTCGCCCCCCGGCAAGGGAAATTTGGCCGTCCAGGCTTTCTTCATCGTCGGAAAGAACGGCTGGATCTTTTCCAGCGCATGTTCGGACAGCTTGCGGAAGGTGGTGATCTTGCCGCCGAACACCGAAAGCAGCGGTGCGTTGCCATTGGAGGCGTCGAGTTCGAAAATATAGTCGCGCGTCACCGCGCTTGGATTGTCGGCATTGTCGTCATAGAGCGGACGCACGCCCGAGAAACTGTAGACCACGTCCTGTGGCGTCAGTTGCCGCTTGAAATAGCGATTGACCACCTTGATCAGATAGTCGACTTCGCTGGCCTCGGCGACCACTTCCTCGGGCCTGCCTTCGTAGGGAATGTCGGTGGTGCCAATCAGCGCCAGATCGTTCTCATACGGATTGACGAAGATCACCCGCTTGTCGTTGTTCTGAATGAGATAGGCTTGCCGCCCCTCCCAGAATTTGGGCACGACGATATGGCTGCCTTTAACGAGCCGAACATTGCGCGTTGAATTCTGCCCGGCGACGCGGCTGACAATGTCGTTGACCCAGGGACCTGCCGCGTTGACCAGCGCCCGCGCCCGGACCTTCGTCACCGCACCCGTGCGACCATCCTGCATGTCGATCGACCACAGTCCGTTTTCGCGGCGGGCCGCGACACAGGCGGTGCGCGTAAGCACTCTGGCACCGCGCTGCCTGGCATCCAGGGCGTTGAGCAGCACCAGGCGCGCATCGTCGACCCAGCAGTCGGAATATTCGAAACCGCGCTTGAACTCGTCCTTGATTGGCGCGCCTTCCGGCGCAGTCTTGAGGTTCAGCGTTCTTGTCCCCGGCAGGCGTTTACGGCCGCCAAGGTGGTCGTAGAGAAACAGCCCGAGCCGGACCAGCCATGCCGGCCTGTCTTGCGGGCTGTGCGGAAGAACGAAGCGCATCGGCCAGATGATGTGCGGCGCCGCCTCAAGCAGCACCTCGCGTTCGATCAGCGCTTCGCGAACCAGCCGGAATTCATAATATTCGAGGTAGCGCAGGCCGCCATGCACCAGCTTGCCGGAGCGCGAGCTCGTGCCTTGCGCGAGATCGTCCTTTTCGCACAGGATGACGGACAGCCCGCGACCTGCCGCATCACGCGCTATGCCGGCTCCATTGACGCCGCCGCCGATCACGAAAAGATCGACGACATCTGTTGTATTGCTCAAGATCCTGCTCCTGTGCGGTGCGCCATGCCCTTCCACACCGGCCGAAGCGCCTGACGCGCTGCAACGAAGGAAGGGAAGAGGGCATCGTAGGTTTGCGAAAGCGCCTCGTCATAGGCATCGCAGTCGCCGAGAAGCGGCGTCACCCATTCGGCGGCGCAGTCTTCCATCGAGCCATAGACGCCGAGGCCGACCGCGGCCATCATCGCGGCGCCTGCCGCGCCGGCTTCCTGGCGACTGCTGGTGCGCACCTGTGCCCTTGTCGCCGCTGCGATGATGCGGCGTAGGGACGGGCTGCGCGCGGCGCCGCCCGACAGGCGGATTTCGCCCGGCACGGCGCCCATCGCCTGGTAGCAATCGCGTGCGGCGAAGGCCAGTCCCTCGAGGACGCCGCGTGCCAGATCGCCAAAGCCGTGCTTGACCGAAAGGCCGATGAAGCCAGCGCGTGCGTCAGGATCGACGAACGGTCCTCTTTCACCGGCCAGCGATATGTAGGGCTGGTAGATCAGCGAACCAGGCTCCGATGCTTCCACCCAAGCGTCGAGGGCCTTCAGCAACTCGTCATGAGAAGACTTGCCGCCAGCCGTGGCGAGCACGTCGCGCGCAAGGCCAAGCAGCCAGTCTATGTTGAGCGTCGCCGCCATGTTGGATTGCAATTGTGCAAAGGCACCCGGAATAGGCATGGCAATCGTGTAGCCGGAGCCATCGTCGTTCAGCACGACATCGTCGGGCGTGGCGGCGAAGCGCGTGTGTATGCCGGTCGAGCCGATGACCGTGCAGCCGACATTGCCCGACGGATCATAGAGGCCGGCTCCGAGCGCCGTCATGACCATATCGACGTAACCCAGCACCACCGGGGTGCCTTCGAGCAGGCCAGTCTCTGCCGCCGCCGATCGCGACAACGGATGATGGTCGGCGGTGCCTTCGAGCATGGGAGGCAACAGGCGGCGATGCGTCGTCAGATCCAGGATGTCGAGGGCTTCGTCGGAATAGGTGCGCGACCGAAAATCGCCGAAGGTGAAGGTTCCCTCGGAGGGATCCGTGGCGCGTTCGCCCGTCATTTTGAAGTAGAGCCAATCCTTGCAATGCAGTGCGGTCGCCGCCCGCTCCAGCATGTCGGAATGGTTTTTTTTCATGAAGGCAAGCTGGGCGCCTTGCTGGCAGGAATTCAGGCCCGTGCCGGTCAGCTCGAACCGCCTGCGATCCCGGGGATCGGCGCGCATCTCGTCCACCAAATGTCCGGCGCGGGCATCGAGCCACAGCCAGGCGCGCGAGACAGGCAAGCCCTCGCCATCGATCAGCCAGGTTCCGTCGCCCTGCCCGGTGATAGCAACCGCTGCGGTTCGTTGCGCGAGGTCGGGAACCTTGGCCGCGAGATCGCGAACGGTCCGCGCCATGTCGCGCCAGGTCTGGTCGAGGTCCTGCTCGGCGCCGCCGCCTTCCAGCGTGACGAAGCTGTTGGGCACCGACGTCATGGCGAGCTGCTGCCCGGACAGGTCGAAAGCGATCGATTTGATCACCGACGTTCCCGCGTCGATGCCGATCAGCAGGTCTTTCATGCCGCAAATTCCGGTTGGTTGCGAAGGCAGTTCACGAGGGTAGTCATTTCGTAGAAGAGGCAGGGAGTGTCCGCAAGGACACCCCCTGTGCAGGTTTCATTCCGACAGGACGAAGGGAGCGGTGTACTTATCGACATTGTCCTTGGTGATGAGAAGGCAATCGAACAGCTGCTTCTCGGTCGCCGCGCCGGTGGCTCCGGTCTTGATGAACGAGTCCGCCTGCTGCACGGCCTTGGCCGAGAAGATGGCGACCGGCTGAAGCACGGTGTACTGCAGTTCGCCGGACTTGATCGCCGCAACCGCATCCGGGGAGCCGTCGAAGCCGCCGACCTTGATGCCAGCGAGCTTGCCGGCTTCCTTCAGCGCCGCAACCGCGCCAAGCGCCATCTCATCATTGCCGCTGATCACGGCGATGATGTCGGGATTGGCCTGCAGCATGCTCTGCATCTTGTCGTGGCCCTGGGTACGATCCCAGTTGGCGACCTGCGAAGCAGCCTTTTCGAGATCCGGGTACTGGCTCAGCACAGTCGCGTACCCGTTCGAGCGCGTGGCGGCGTTGTTGTCCGACGGAGCGCCGAGCAGTTCGACATATTTGCCCTTTTCGCCGACGGCCTGCACCCACTGCTGGGCACCGAGAGCAGCACCTTGCGCGTTGTTGGAAACGAGCTGACCCTTGGCGAGGCCTTCCTGATTGATCTCGGCATTGACGAGGAACACCGGGATGTTGGCTGCAATCGCCTTCTTCACCGCACCGACAGAGCCGTCAGCGTTGGCCGGATCGAGGATGATCGCCACCGACTTGTTGGTGATGGCGGTGTCGATCAAATTGCTTTCGGTATTGGTATCGCCCTTGTGGGCGCCGACATTGGCCGTGTAGCCAAGCTTCTCGGCCTCGGCCTTGGCGACGTTGCCCTCGGTCAGCCAGTAGGGGTTGGCCGGATCGTTGACGATGATCGAGATCAGGCCCGCGGCTGACGCGGCGGCCGTGAATCCGACGACCATCGCGGCGGCGAGCAGACTTTTCAGCATGGTTTTCATGTACATTCCTCCAATGATTACGCGGTGTTGCTGCCAGTTCACCTGGCAGTCTTCCCTTGGGCAGGATTGGCCGGTTCGGCCTTCCCCCGTTTCTGAGAAGTCGGGTGGCCACCTGTCGCGCTTGGGAGCTTGCTGCGGCGGCGATACTGAACGGCATTGAGGAGCACGGCGAGCACGATGACCGCGCCCGTGAACACTGTCTGCCAGTAGGATGAGATGCCGATGATCACCAGACCGTCGGACAGGAAGCCGATGACGAAGGCCCCGAGCAGGGTTCCGCGGATGTTGCCGCGGCCGCCGGTCAGTGCCGCGCCGCCGATGACGACGGCCGCGATGGCCGTCAGTTCGTAGGTGGTGCCGGCGGTCGGTCCAGCCGACGTCAACTGCGAGGACAGGATCAGGCCCGCGATGGCGGCACAGATGCCCGACAGCACATAGACGGAAATCTGGACCGTCTTGACCGGAACGCCGGAGAGTTCGGCCGCGCGTTCATTGCCGCCCGAGGCGTAGAGCCAGCGCCCGAAAGCGGTGCGGTTCAGGACGATGCTGCCGATGAGCGCGATAATCGCGAGAACCACGACGCCCGTCGGCACGCCGAACAGACGGTTGAAGCCAAGCGCATCGAAGCCGGTGTTTCCGAGCTCCGGCTTGCCGCCGAGATTGTTATAGGTCAGGCCGCTGGTCATCAGCAGCGCCAGGCCGCGTGCCATGTACATGACGCCGAGCGTGGCGACGAACGCCGGAACCTTGAAGCGCGCAATGAGCACGCCGTTGATCAGCCCGACGACCGCGCCCAGCATGCAGGCCAGCACCGCGACCACCCAGACCGGCGGATAGAGAACGACGCCCAGCCAGGTCAGCGTCACCCCTTGCATCAGGAATCCGGCAACGACGCCGGCCAAGCCTAGCGTCGACCCCACCGACAGATCGATGCCGCCATTGAGGATGACGAGCAGCATGCCGATCGCGAGGATTCCGAAGATGGCGACATGCGAAGCCATGGTCAGGAAGTTCGCCACCGAGAGGTAGTAGGGCGACAGGATCGAGAAGACGACGATGATGACGATCAGGGCAAAGAAGGCACGGCCCTCGAGCAGCAACTTGGCGAGATCGAAGCCTTCGCTCGCGCTTGGACTGGACTGTTTTCTGGCCTGGCTGACGTCGGTCATGGGTCTGGGCTCCGAAATTCTGGTGATCAGGCGACCACGGCTTCGCCGGAGGCGGCCATGATCTGCTCTTTGGTGGCGTTGGCGCCGAATTCAGCTGAAATCCTGCCACGCCGCATGACGACGATGCGGTGGGCAATGCTGAGGCATTCGTTGACCTCAGAGGTCGAGAAGATTACCGCAAGCCCTTGAGCGGCGCGTTCGCTCAACAAGCGGAAGACCTCGGCCTTGGCGCCAACATCGATGCCGCGGCTCGGCTCGTCGAGGAGGATGACCTTGGGGTTGGTCGTCAGCATCTTGCCGATGACGACCTTCTGCTGATTGCCACCCGACAGCGATCCGATCATGGCGTTGCCACCTGCGGTCTTGACAGTCACCTTGCGGATCGAGTCTTCGACCAGCTCTCGCTCCCTGGAACGGGACAGAAACAGCCCCTTGGCGAACGCCTCGATGCTGGCAAGCGAGAGATTGCGGCCGACGGTCATCGTTTGCACCAGCCCGTCGCGCTGGCGGTCCTCGGGGACCAGCACAAGCCCTCTGGAGATGCGCTGGGCAATGCTCAACCCCGAGACGTCCTCGCCTTCCAGAAGCGCGCGACCGCCCGCCATCGGCACTCGTCCGGCGACGGCCTCCAGCAATTCCGTGCGCCCGGCGCCCATTAGCCCATAGATGCAGACGATCTCGCCGGCCCTGACGTCCAGCGACAGGTGATCGACGACGGAATAGCCCGAGCCCGAAGTGTCAACGACGCTGACGTCCTCGATCGAAAGGGCGACCTCGCCGAACGCATGACCGGTCGGCGGCGAGCCGAGATCGAAATTCTCGCCGACCATGTTGCGCACGATCCACTCGAGGTCGATGTCCCTGGCCTCGGCCGTCGCCGTTATGGCGCCGTCGCGCAGGACAACGGCGTAGTCGGTGATCTGCAGCGCCTCTTCGAGGTGATGTGAAATGTAGACGATGGAGACGCCGCGGCTGGTCAGATCGCGGATCACCTTGAACAGCACCTCGACCTCGGTTGCACTGAGCGCGGAGGTCGGCTCGTCCATGATGAGGATGCGTGAATCGACCGACAGCGCCCGCGCGATCTCGACGATCTGCTGTTGACCCAGGCGCAGATCCTCGACGAGAGTCATCGGGTCGATGTCCTCTTCGAGATCGGCCATCAGCGCGCGCGCCTGGCGCGATTCTTCGGCGAAGTCGAGGCCGGTTCTGGTGCGCAGTTCGCGGCCCATGAAGATGTTGTCGCGAACGCTGAGGTTCGGCGCCAGGCTGAGTTCCTGGTGGATGATCGAGATGCCGCGATCGCGCGCGTCCGAGGATGAGGAAAAGCTGACGAGATTGCCGTCGAGCACGATGTCGCCGGATGTCGGCGTGACGACGCCGGACAGGATCTTCATCAGCGTCGACTTGCCGGCGCCGTTCTCGCCGAACAGCGTCGTGACCTTGCCGCGATGGATGTCGAAATTGACGCCCTTGAGCGCATGAACGCCGCCATACGACATGACGATGTTGCGCGCCGAAAGCACGGCGTCGCCGGTCGCGGGTCCGGTGTCTGCAGCCGCGCTCATTTGACCTCCAGCCTCACCGGAGTGACCAGCCAGCTCTTCGGGTTGACCAGCTTGAATGCGCCGACCACCGATACGGTCTTGCCGGTCAAGGTGCTGGTGTCGACCTTGGCCAGGACTTCCTTCTTCATCTCGTTGTTCAGCGCCGAACCGGCGTCCTGGTATTCGATCTGGTTGGTGAACTGGCCGAATGTGATCTTGCCGGTGGCGTCGCGAAGCTCGGTGCCGTTGATCGCCGGTCCCGTTTGCACCCGGATCATCAGCGTGTCCGGCACGCCTTCGACGGCGACCTTGTAGATGCCGGATTTTCCTTCGCCGACGACACCGGTGAACTTGACCGAGATGACCGGTCCGACGCCCGCCGGCACGCCATATTCCTTTTCCGCCGTCGCCCTGTCCTTGGCGATAGCAGCAGCCACCGTCACCGCGTCGGCGGCGCGTGCCTCGACATCGGCCTGCACCTTGGGAAACTCCGACTTGCCGTAGTCAGCGGCGGAAAACACGGCGCTGCGGACATCGCCGGCAGAGCCGATCCTGACCACCTTGGTGTCGAGCGCCATGGCGCCGAGCAGGACGACAACCGCGGCGCCGGCAAGTGCCCGACGCAGGGCGGGCGAAGCCGGCCTGGTCGATGCGGTGGCGGCTTTCGCGCTCATGACGCAACCGCCAGCAAGGCTGATCCGCGCTTGTCACGCATTTGACGATCCTCCGTTCACATGGCGCTTCGCGCCATTGGGTTTGTTCTGTTCGACAAGGGCACGAGCGGTGGACTCGTCGGTGATCAGGCCGCTCAGATAGCGGCTTTCGAGCACCGCTTTGATGGCACGCACTTTGATCTTGCCGCCGGCGACGGCGACGATCCGGCGGCCCTTCAACTGGTCCCGCGGAAGCGCGAGAATTCTGTCCGACAGCGCCGTTTCCACCGGGCGCCCCTTGTCGTCGAAGAAGTGGGCGAGCAGCTCGCCGACGCCGCCATCGCGTTTCACCTCATCGATTTCGGAATGTTCGATCATGCCGGTAGCGACCAACGAAGCTTCCCGCTCGGCGGTCCCTATGCCGACGAACATCAGGTCGGACCGGCTTGCGAGGTCGAAGACATCGCTAATGCCGCGCTGACCAAGCAGCACTTCACGGTCCTCGGCGGTGTTGGCGACGAAAGGCACCGGCATCACATAAGCCTGCGCGCCGGTCCGCTCGGCTAGCCGATGCATGACATCGTGCGGGTTGGCCGCGAATTTGCGCGTCACGCCGCCAAGCAGCGAGACGAAACGGATATGGGCAGCGGCGGTGCGCGTCAGATACTCGACGCTTGCGGCAAGGGTACGGCCATGGCCGACGCCGATCAGCATGTCCTCGCCGCGATCGATCTCCCGCTTCAGAAACTGAGCGCCGGCGATGCCAAGCGCCTTCAGCGGCAGCTCGTCCTGATCGAGATCGGGAACGACCTCGCAGTAATCGAGCCCGTAAGCATTGATCAGCTGCTGCTCGAGGTCGATGCATTCGCCGACATCGCCGTCGATGATCACCCTGACAAGGCCATCCTGGGTGGCCCGGGTGATGAGCCGATGCGCCTTGAGGCTGGTCAGGCCGAGCCGCTTGGCCACCTGGGCCTGCGTCAGACCCCCGGCATAGTGAAGCCAGGCCGCGCGGGTGGCGAGGCTGGACTCATGATCGCGGTTAGCGGCTCCGCCGGATTTCAAGACATCTCCTCCCTGAGATGATATTATTATCTTTGTGTGCAAAAATTTTCACATCTCTGCATCGCTGTCAATCCCTCGCCGGATTTGGCGCATGCACATATGGGGAATTCACAGGTCTCGCCCTTCCCGAAACGCCGGTCTGCCGGCATTTCGGCGGGCAACATCGACCCATTAGCAGGTGAGCATGTTACTCGATCATACGGCTATGTTAATTTAACGTCAATCTGTGTTATTTCGTGCCTGAGCCAGTAGAATTTCACAGCCATCGGCTATCTAATTATTTTCTAACTAGCTGTTTCTCCATAATAATATCTGACATCGGCAAAATCCCAATCCACCTGTGAGTTGAGCGATTGGGGATGCGACGCATCCTTAGGCAAACCGACCGGATTGCCTTGGGAAAGAGCATCGGCGACGGAATGATCAGCCCAGCCGCATCAGGTTCCGGTCCTCGAGTTCCAGGGCGGCGGCCTCGACTTCCTCTGCGAGGCGCCCGGCGCTCCAGCCCAGCGCCCGTCCGGCAATCGTCGCAATCTCCTGCAGATCCCGGCCCGTCAGTGACCCTGATATCGCCAGGGTGCTGCGGCGCATGACGATATCGGCCAGATGTTCGACGAACTCGGTGCGGACGATGTAGTCAATTTCCGATCGGCTGTAGCTTTCTGAATCCGGCAGTCGGCCCTCATCATCCGGCTCATGTGTGGCGATCTGCGTGGCTCTGGTGCCATATCGCGACAGCAGCGCCTCGAGACGCCGTTCTCCAGCGCCCGTCTCCGAGTGAGCCAGAGCCAGCCAACTTGCTCGCGCTGCAGCATCAGCCGGGAAATCCCTGCCGCCGCCGATCGGCATGGTCTGCGTCGTCACCTTGCGGCTGCGCTGCAGGCGGCCGAGCACGGTGTCGGCGACTTCCTCGGCGAAGCCGCGAAAGGTCGTCCACTTGCCGCCGATCAGCGAGATGACTGCGAATGGTCTGTTCCGATCCGGCTCGGCGACGGGCGCCGAGTGGTCACGGCTGATCAAGCCGGGCACCGATGCATCCGAGGCCGGCAGCGGCCGGATGCCGCTATAGGCATAGACGATCTGGTCGCGCTCGAACGCCATCCCCGGCAGCAGCGTCCGTACGCTGTCGAGCAGGTACTCGACTTCGTCAGGTTCGCAGCGCACCGCGTCGGGGTTGTCGGCCTTGATGTCGGTGGAGCCGACCAGCGCCAGGCCGAGATAGTCGTAGACAAGGCAGATGCGGCCGTCATCGGCCTCGAAATAGAGCATGCGTCCGGCCAGGCTTTTGACCAGCTCGTCGTGCTTCAACAGGATGTGCGAGCCCTTGGTGCCGCCGATCATCTTCGACGGCGCGCCTAGCGAATCGTTGACATCGTCGATCCATGGACCGGCGGCATTGACCACCAGCTTCGGCCGCACCGAAAAGGCCGCGCCGTTTTCCGGCTGGAACGTCAGCACGCCATCGGCGGACTTCGCCAGCGCCGTGTAGTTCGCGCTGGCCGAGGCCTCGTTTGCCTGCAGCCCATCGAGGATCAGTTCGAGCACGAGCCTCTCGGGGTGGCTTATCTTGGCGTCGTAATAGGTGCCGGTGGCGACGATCGAGGGGGCGAGCGCCGGCATCTCACTGAGCGCCTGGCGCCGCCCGACCATGCGGTGACGCGGCATGACCTGGTTTCGCGAGCCATAGAAATCATAGATCATCAGGCCGATCTTGATCAGGACGGCGCCACGGCTGCGCGGCGCGCTGGTCGAGCCGAACAGCGTCCGCAGCGCAGCCAGCATGCCCTTGCTCCAGGAGAAGATCGGGATGACCGTTGGCAGCGGGCTGACATAGTGCGGCGCGTTTTTCAAAAGCAAATTGCGTTCGAGCGTCGACTGCGCCACCAGCCTGAACTCGCCGGTTTCGAGATATTTCAGACCGCCATGAATGAGCCGCGATGGCGCAGCACTCGTGCCGGAGCCGAAATCCGCCTTGTCGACGATCAGGCAGCTGACGCCTTGCGCGCACAGATCGCGAAACAGCCCTGCCCCGTTGATGCCGGCGCCAAGAATGACGACGTCGACCTCCCCGGCTCCGGCCATAGCGGCCAGACGCCCGGCTGGATTTTCCGTACGTATTGCTTCGCTCGAGCTCATGGCGCTTTCGTCTTGACGATGCGCAGCTTCACGCCGGCCCGTTCGAGGGCTTGCGCCCGCGCATCGCCCAGGCCTTCGGTCGCCAGCACGACATCGAAGCTGGTCAGATCATCGAAGACATGCAGCGCGATCCTGTCGAACTTGGCATGGTCGATCAGAAGGATACGCTTGACCGATGCGGCCATCATCGCCTGCTTGACCCGCACGACATTGGGATCCTGGATGAAGGCGGTGGTTCCGGTGATGGCCGAAGCCGAACAGATCAGCACATTGGCGCGCAGCTGCGCCACCGCGTTCTCGCAGACGATGCCGATATAGGCGTTGTAGGTGTTGTGGTACTGGCCGCCGAGACAGATGAAGTCGAGTTCGTCGACATGGGTCAGCAGTGCAGCCGTCGCCACTGAGTTGGTGATGACGGTCAGCGGCTTGACGTCGAGCAGGAGCGTAGCGACCGCATTTGCCGTTGACGAATCGTCCAGCATCACCACCTGGCCAGCTTCGATATAATCGAGTGCTGTCCGCGCCAGCGCATCCTTTTCGGCCCGGTTGACCGTCACCCGGTAGCGGAAGGCGCTTTCGTAGAGACCGGAAGGCTGAACCGTGACCGCACCGTGCAGCTTGCGCAACACGCCCTGCTGCGCCAGCCGGTCGATGTGCCGGTGGATGGTCATGCGCGATACGCCGAAATGCTCGACCAGATCGTCGATGCGTACCTGGCCGAGCTTGATCACATAGTCGGCGATCTCTTCGCGTCGTTCGTCGGCCTTGATCATGCGGTCCCCTCGGTGTCTGGCCGCGCCAGCTTCTCGATGTCGGGCCAATGCGGCACGAGCGCACCGGCTATGCGGCCATAGAGGGAAAAGCGCTCGTTGAACACAGCACTCGAGGCCAGCACTGGCTCGTATTGGCGCGCCGTCATGCCGACCTGCCGGGCGCCTTCTTGCGGCGTCGCGAAGATGCCAACCGCCGCACCAGCGCAAAGCGCAGCGCCAAACGCCGCAGCCTCGTCGGTCGAGGTGACGGTGACCGGGGCGTTCAGCACATCGGCAAACATCTGGACGAAGGCCGGATTGCGCGAGCCGCCGCCCGTCAGGCGGATTTCGCTGATGGCAAAGCCGTCGCGCAAGGCTTCGACATGGGTACGATGATTGAAAGCAATGCCCTCCAGAACCGCCTTGAGCATATCGCCGCGATTGTGCCAGCCATGAAGGCCGACAAAGCTGCCGCTGGCGACATCGCCAAAGGGGGAGCCGAACAGATAAGGATGAAACAGGATGGTCGACCGCTTTTTAAGCGCCTCGTCGATCTCTGCCGCCAAAACCTCGTGGATCGAGCCACCACCGACCGATGCCCTCTCCTGTTCCGAGCGGCAGAACGTGTCGAGAAACCAATCGTAGTTCGCGGTCGAGGCCGGCGAGATCGCCATGTTGTTCCAGCGGCCGGCGTCGATGGCGTTGCGACAGAGCCAACGCGGATCGACGCGCGGTTGCGAAGAGACCACTTCGTTGATGGAATAGGTCCCGGCGACAATGGCAAGCACGCCCTCCTCATGGCCGCCCATGCCAAGTGCGGAGGCAGTTACGTCATGCAGGCCGCTCGCGACCGGTGTCCCTTTGGCAAGGCCGGTCATGTCGGCGGCCTCGGCGGTAACGTGGCCGGCGATCTCGGCCGAATGCGCCATCGGCGGCAGCGCGTCGAAAAGATCGTCCAGTTCGAAGATGCGCATCGCTTCCAGCGCGTAATCCTGCGTGCGGAAATCCGTGAATGAGGTGCTGGCCTCGGTACGGTCGGTGCCGATCGTGCCGGTCAGGCAAAAGCGCAGCCAGTCCTTGCAGGCCAGTATATGCCCGATGCGCCCATAGCGGTCGGGTTCGTTCTTCCTGATCCAGGCCAGCAGCGCCGACGGCGCCGACACGTGCGGCGCCTGGCCCGTGCGCGCCAAGGCGTCTTCGAAGACCCTATCCGCCGACCATCGTTCGACAATCTCGCCGGCGCGGCTGTCGAGCGACAGGATTCCGGGGCCTAGCGGCCGACGATCCTTGTCGAGCAGATAAAGACCGTCGCCATGCGCGGTCGCCGCCACCGCCCTGATGTCGCCTGCCGGGCGGCCGGACAGCGCGATCGCCTCCTTGATCGCGTCGGCGGTCGCTTGCCAGAGGCCGGCCATGTCGCGCTCCACCCAGCGGGCATGGGGCATCGACTGCGGGACGCGCCGACGCGCCACCGACAACTGCGTGCCATCGGCATCGAAGATCACCGCCTTGGTGACCGTGAGACCGTTATCGATTCCGAGCAGACTGGGCATGGGCGCCGCCGCTTTCAGCAACTGGTGAAGGGCGCTGCAAGGCAATCCTGCAGGTTGGGATAGGGATGACAGGCATGACGACGATCAACGAGCAGCAGTGATACAAAAGCGACGCATCCGACACGGTAAATAGACCATAATAGAATGTTAAGTTAACGTCAATACGTGAGATATTTGCGGAAATGTCTGACGTCATCTGCGACGAAATTGCCTTCCCCTCGTACCGCATCCGATGCGGACGAAATTCCGGCTAGTGCCAACTGGCCGGATAGCCCTCAACCCCGCGCTGGCAGCCAGAGAGCACGGCACGATTGACGCCGAACGCGCTTCGACTGGCTTTCCGAGTTCCGTGCGCAACGACCTGATAACCAGCGCCGCTTCGGCGCCGTTCAAAGAAAACGCGACGACTCAAGAAGCTCAGCCACCCCGTCCAGTTCCTTGTGCAGGCGATGCCAGCGACGGTCGAGATAAACCAGCGAATGCGCCTCCGGAGGGACCTCGTCCGGCAGCACCTCGCCGTCAAGGAGTTCGGCCGCGACAAGCGTCGCGCCCTCAATCGGCAGAACGCCGAGCCGACGGGCGCGGAACCAGGTCGAAACGCCGGTATAGCGCGGTTCGCCGGTGGGCAGCCGCGCCCAGGCGCCTCCCGGCGGGAAACGTTCCGCGCCGCTGGACGCGCAGAGCTGCGCCAGGTCGATATCAGTGAAGCGCAGCAGGTGGATCACCATGGTCTCGGCCCGCAGCAAGGGCTCGGACGAAGTCGATTTCATCGAGAGCGAGAAGGCGACGACCGGCGGCGCGGCACTTACCGAGATCAGCGAGGATACGGTCATCGCCACCGGCCTGTCGCCGGGATCGGCCGTGATCACGGCAACACCGGCCGGATGGTGGCGAAAGGCTTCGCGGAAGGCGTTGGTCATCGGATGCGGGAAGCTCATCGACATCTCTCTTCTGCAGCGTGAAATAGGGGCCGGACGGCGTCCGCCGTCCGGCCCTTGCGACTACTTCTTCTCGATCAGGTCGTAGAACTGCCAGGTGCGATCGCTCCACAGGCCGCCGATGTCGCGACCAGCCGAGGTGACGATCGACGGCGCGATCGTGAAATGATTGGCAGCCACCATCATCTCGCGGAAGGTGCGCTGGATCACGCCGGCGCGCAGCGACGCGCCGCCGCCGGCGCGGTAGGCGAAATTGCAGATATCCACGCCAACCTCGTGAATCTCGGATTTGGCCAGATGGACAAGGCTGATCTGTCGCGTCGATACGCTGTTGCCGGCCTCGACCGTCGCCTCGATGTCGCGCCAGACTTCGAAGACAAAGGCGCGGGCAGCGCGATATCGAGCTTCGGCGCGGCCATAGTCGTGCCAGAACTTCTCGCTCTCGCCGATCAGCCCAGCGCGGCCTGACTTCGTGCGGGCGAACTTGGCGATCTCGTCCAGCATCCGCCGCCCAGTGCCGAGAGCCCAACCGGTATGCCCGATTGCGGCGAGGCCGACGACACCGAGACTGAAGAACTCCTTCTGACGCAGCGGCGGTGCGGTCAGGATCGGGAAAACGAGATCGTCGGCGATGAAGACGTCCTCGGCCGCATAGTCGATGCTGCCGGTGCCGCCGAGGCCCAGAACGTCCCAATTGCCGAGCTGCTTGTGCTGAGAGATCGGGGCATGGGCGCACATGATGATCAAGTTGCCCTTCTCGTCCTTGGCGGGCTTGCCGGTGCCGTCGTCGACGAAGGCGGCACTGTGGCTGTAGGTGGCGTGGCTGAAGCCGCTGCCATAGCTCCACTTGCCATTCAGCCGGTAGCCGCCATCGACTTTCTTCAGCATACCGAGCGGCGCGCCCTGCCCCGAGAACCGGTTTTCGGTGCCCGGCGCGAACAACCGCTCGACCGCGCTGTCCGGCAGAAAGGCTGCCGACATCGCACCGATGCAGCAATGCACCATGGAAACCCAACCAGCCGCCCCAGAGTGCCAGGTGATCGCCGCCAGCAGTTCGAGACCCTGGGTGGGTCGCAGCTGCGCACCGCCGAGGCTCTCCGCGGCGAAGATATGCGACATGCGCAGCGGCTTCAGCAGCTCGAACGTGGCCGCAGTCAGTTCGCCATTCTCCTCATCGGCGGTGGTGTTGGCTTCCAGGGCCGGCCCGATCTCCGTGATCTTGCTGAGCAAGTCGCGATAGTCGGTGGTCGTCCCCCACGAGCCGTGCTTGATGGGTTTGTTCATTGTCTTCTCCTCCTTTTCAATGCGGTCAGCCGGCGAGGAAATCGCCGATCTTCCTGAGTGTTTCGGGTTTCTCCTGCATGACGAAATGGCCGGCATCCTCGACCAGGATCAGGCGTGCGTCGGGCAGGGCTTCGACGAAGAGCGGCGCCTGGCCAGCCGGCAGCAGACGGTCCCTGGTGCCCCAGACGACCAGCGTCGGATTGGCGATACGCGCCAGAAAGCGCCGCAGGTTCGGATGGCCCATGCCGAACGGCGCCAGCAGCCGGCCGAGCGTGTCGCCTTCGCGGACGCGGTCGGCGCCGAAGGCCTCGGCAAAGGCGGGGTCTGAGCCGTCCGGGAAATAGCGCAGCGCCACCGAGACGTCATGCGCCAGATAGGCCGGCAGCTCCTGCGGCGCGACCGCGCCCAGATCGGTGGCCGGATGCGCGGGGTCGTTGAGCCCGGCGGGAGCGATCAGCACCACCTTGTCGAAACGCTCGCGCGCAAGGCCGGCGAGCTCGGTCGCCATCCAGCCGCCCATGGAAAAGCCGATGAGATGAGGCTTCTCCGGCAGGTTCAGAACATCGAGCAGGTTCAGGTAGTGCAGAACCAGGTCGGACATCGCAGCGACATGCGGCGCCGGGCCAGAAAAGCCGAAGCCCGGATGGCTCGGGCAGAGCACGCGGAAGCGGTCGGCGAGGCCCTCCGCGAAGCCGAAGCCTTCAAGCGTCGAGGCGCCGTGCAGGAACAGCACGGGCTTGCCTCTACCGATGGCCTTCACCACCGTTTCCGTGCCGCCGATATCGTATTCGAGCGTTTCGAATTGAACGGCCATTTTCACTCTCCTCAAACAGGTGCGGCCTCAAACAAGGTCCGGCTGAATCAGCACTTTGCATTGCGTGGTGCGGCGGCGAAGGCTCTCGAATATCTGCGGAACTGGCGAGAGATCGATCCGGTCGGTGACCAGAGCTTGCGGTGCGAAAGGTCCGCCGCGCAGCGCATCGAGGGCGACGCCGAATTCGTTGCGCTGATGGAAGAAGACCGAGAACAGCAGGTTCACTTCCTTGGTCAGCGCAATGAACGGATCCCATTCGTCGCCGCCGATACACAAGCCGACGCCAACCACCGTGCCCTGCAGCCGCACCGCTTCGACCGCCGCGCCGATGAGGCCGCGCTTGCCGACGCATTCGAAGACAATGTCTGGCGCTCCGCCACAGAGATCGGCGAGGTTTTCGGTCAGCTTTTCGCCCGAAAGCGCGAAGCCGGTCGCGCCGAGAGCAAGCGCACGCTCGCGCTGATGGCCGTGGATGTCGGCCACCACGACACGCGACGCCCCCATCCGCCGCGCCCAGAAGGCGACGAGCAGTCCGATCGGCCCAGCGCCCAGGATGGCGACCCGATCCCCCGGCTTCATGCCCGAGCGGACGATGCAATGCAGAGCGACCGACAGTGGCTCGGCCAACGCACCATCCTCGAGCGCCACATCGCCGGGCAGGATATGACACTGGCGTGCGGCCACGGTCGCGTATTGCGCATAGCCGCCGCCGATCAGCTCCATCTCGCGACAGCGCGCCGGATCGCCGCGCTCGCAGGCTTCGCAGTGTCCGCAACCGCGCATAGGCGCGACGGCGACACGGTCACCGATCCGAAGGCCTGTTGCCTCCGATCCGACCGCGACGATGTCCCCAGAGAATTCATGGCCGAGCACGAAGCCTGCCTCGATGCCGAAAGGCACGGGGTCCTCGGTGATATGCAGATCGCTGCCGCAGATGCCGCAGGCGGCGACACGCAAGACGACCTCGCCCGGTGCCGGCGTCGGGTCCGGCACCGTGCCGATCCGCAGCGGGACGCCGACCCTATCGAAGATGGCGGCTTTCATGAATCCTCCTCGTCAGCGGTTCGGGTCGACGAGCTTGCGTCGGATCGGGAACCATGGTGCATCCCACCGTTTCGAGATCAGGCCCCAGATGCCCGTCCGGGCGTAGAGCGCGACCAGAAGCGTCATCAGGCCGAGGACAACGAAATAAGTCGCGCCGTATTCGCCGAACCAGCGGTCCGCGATGAAGAAAATCAGGGATCCGATCAGAACGCCCTCGATGGAGCCGATTCCGCCGACCATGACGATGAAGATCGCGACGTTGGCCCACATCGGATCGAAGGCCGAACCCGGGGTGATGCGGAGCTGCGCCATGAAATAGATCGCCCCGGCAAGACCGCAGCCGACCGCCGACGCGACGTAGATCAGGAAGCGCAGCTTGACGACATTCACGCCCTGGCTTGCGGCCGCGACCG
>NZ_RZTC01000001.1:62983-96266 GCF_004023165.1 Mesorhizobium sp. M7A.F.Ca.MR.176.00.0.0
GGATTGTCGCGCATGGCGATCAGCGCAAGGCCGAAGCGCGAGCGAAGCAGCCAGTAGCTGCCGCCCAGCGTGACGAGCAGCATCCCCGCGCAGAGCAGCGACATGGCGACATTCCGCTCGAAGGCCGAATAGTCCTTCATCACGCGAAGCGACATGCCCGCGCCGGAATTGACGAGCGGCAGGTTCGAGGCGGTCAGCCGGAAGACCTCGGCCACCACCCATGTGCCGATCGAAAAATAGGGGCCATCCAGGCGATGCAGCAGCAGGTAGATCGGCACGGCCAGCGCGGCCGGCACCAGCAGCGAAAGGAAGACCGCCACAAACGGATTGATGCCGTAAGTCTGGGCCAACACGAAGAGCGCATAGCCGGCCGCTCCCATGAAGGCATGCTGACCCACCGAGACGAGGCCGGCATAGCCGGCGAGCAGGTTCCACATCTGAGCGACGGCGATGTAGCAGCACAGCACCAGAATCGACCGGATCGTGCCGGTCGAGGCCCACCATGGCATGGCGGCGACACCGATCAGCGCCAGCACAGCCAGCGTCATCGCGATGCGACCGGACCGGGTCTGGCGCTGGACCAGGACCTCAGGCACCTCGGTTGCCACATAGGGGATCGCACTCATGACAATGCCTTTCCGAACAGGCCCTGCGGGCGGGTCGCCAGCACGATCAGGAAGACGATATGTCCGGCGAGCACGCCGAAGCCCGGATCAATGCGGAAGCCGATGGCCTGCGAGATGCCGAGGACCATCGAGCCAGCGAAGGCGCCCCATACCGTCCCCATGCCGCCGATGATCACCGCTTCGAAGGCGTAGATCAGCTGGGCAGGTCCGTCGGCCGGCGCGACGGTCGACCGCAACGCCTGGAAGACGGCTGCAAAGCCGAGGATGCCGACCGCTGCCGCTGTCGCCATAGCATAGACGGCGCGCGGATTGATGCCGGTCATCGCCGCTGCCTCGACATCGGCCGACGCGGCGCGGAGCGCCCGGCCAAAGCGCGTGCGCTTCAGCGTCAGGTCGAGGCCTCCTGTCAACCCCGTGGCGACGGCCAGCACGATCAGCGGCAGGAGGCCGACATAGATACCGCCGATCTCGATGGATTGACTCTCTATTCCATGGCCGGGCAACGATCGGCTGTTCGCGGACCATATCTGCAGCATCAGGTTCTGCAGCGCGATCGAAAGTCCGAAGGTGGCGATCAGCGAGGGCAGCGGATCGCTGCCCACCACGCGGTTCAGCACGGCCTTCTGCAGCACCCAGCCCATCAGCACCGCGAGCGGCACCAGTAAGATCAGCACAGGCAGCGGTCCCAGACCCCAGGCCGTGGCTATCGAAATGCCTATCAGCGACAAAAGGATCACCAGATCGCCATGGCTGATGTTGACGATCCGCATGACGCCGAACATCAGCGCCATGCCGAGCGCATACTGGGCATACATGCCGCCCAGCAGGACTCCCTGCACCAAGGCGTCAAACCACTCCATGGCCTGCTCCAAAATAGGCTTTGCCGATCTGCTCACGCGTGATCTCGGCGGACCTGCCGGTCAGGGTCACGCGCCCCTCCAGCATGCAGTAGAGGCGGTCCGTGGCGGTTCGGGCGAGGCCTACATCCTGTTCGACCACGATCATCGCCGTTCCGGTGGCGCGGATTTCGGGCAAGGCGGCATAGATCTCGCGGATCACCTTCGGCGCAAGACCAAGGCTGATCTCGTCGCAGAGCAGCACGCGAGGTTGGCAGAGCAGTGCGCGGCCGATCGCCACCATCTGTTGCTGCCCGCCCGAGAGGCTCTGGACCTGCGTGCGGGCCTTCTCCTTTAGGATCGGGAACAGCAGGTGCAACCGCGGCAGCGTCCATCCGCCCTTGGCGCCCATGCGCGCGGCCTGGTCGATGGCGACGCGCAGATTGTCCTCGACCGACATGCCGGTGAAGAGCCGACGGCCCTCCGGCACGATGGCGACACCCTTCTGCACCATGCGGTCCGTGGTGGTGCCGCCAACGGCCTCGCCGTGCAGCAGCACCATCTCGCGCCGGACCGGGAGCAGGCCCATGATCGAACGCAGGAGTGTGGATTTTCCTGCCCCGTTAGCGCCGATCAAGGCCACGGCCTCACCCTGGTGCAGCTCGATGTCGACGCCGTAGAGCGCCTGGAAATCGCCATAGCGGGCCAACAGGCCGTGGGTGGAAAGAACGGCCGTCATGCCTCGATCCCCATGTAGACGCGCTGGACCTCGGGCAGCGCAATCACTTCGGCTGGCACGCCTTCAGCGATCTTCTCGCCGAAGTTCAGCACCAACAGCCGGTCGGCCACCGCCAGCAGCGCGTGCAGCACATGCTCGATCCACACAATGGTGATGCCGCGGTCGCGTATGCGGCGCACCAGCGCCACCAGCGCCTTCGATTCATCGTCGGTCAGGCCGCCCGCGATCTCGTCCAGAAGCAGCAGCTTCGGATCCGACGCCAGCGCGCGCGCCAGCTCCAGCCGCTTGCGATCGAGCAGAGTGAGCGCGCCGGCCGAGACATTGGCCTTGTCGGAGAGCTCGCAATCGCGCAGGACCTGGGCGCAGAAGGCATAGCTTTTCTTCTCCGACCGGCCGCCGCCGAAAGCGGCGGCGACCAGCAGGTTTTCGAAGGTGGTCATGCCGGAATAGGGACGCGGGATCTGATAGGTCCGCCCGATGCCCATCTGGCAGCGCCGGAAGGGCGGCTCGCCGCGAAGCGCGGTGTCGCCGAGCTGGATCTCGCCGCCGGACGTCTTCAAATCGCCGCTGATCATGTTGAACAGCGTCGTTTTGCCCGCCCCGTTCGGGCCGAGGATGCCAAGCACCTCGCCCCGATGCACGTCGAAAGTCACGTCATGCAGGACGCGGACAGCGCCGAAGGACTTCGACACGCCGTGCGCTTTCAGCAGGATTTCCCTACTCATAACTCTGCCCGCGTTCCCGCTCATGTCACCAGGCGATCGGCTGGATAGCCTGCTGCGGCGCGAAGAGCTGATTGACAGTGTTGTCGACGATCTTCAGGTCATAAGGCCATTTCTCGCCCTTCACCCACTGGCCGCCGAAGATCGGCGTCTTGCAGATGTTCTTGTGGGGCGAGCCGTCGAACTTGATATGACCGACCAGCGTCTGCAGATCGGTAGCGACCAGAGCGTCACGATTGGCCGCACGGTCGAGCGGATTGGAAGAGCGCTTCAGTATGTCGAGGGCGACCTCGAGCAAGGCATGCGAATAGCCCAGCGGCTGCGTCCACTGGCGCTTCGTATCGGCTTCCCATTCGCTGGCGATGTCGCTGCTGACCTGGCCGGTCAGCGACGACTTGAACGGGAAGGCCGGGGTCCACCAGACCTCCGAGGACATGCCGTTGCCTAGAGGACCCATGGCCTCGACGCCACCCGGGAACAAGAGCGCCGCCGCCACCGTGACCGCCTTCGGCTTGAAGCCCTGCTGGTTGCACTGGGTGACGAAGGTCTTCAGATCGTCGGGATAGGTAATGCCGCCGATGATCTCGCAGCCCTGCTTCTTGAACTCGGCTATCTGTGCGGAAAAATCATTGGTGCGGGGCTGGAAATAGCCGGGCACCACGACCTCGTAGCCGGCCTTGCGGGTCGGCGCTGGCAAGCCATATTCGTCGTTGCCCCAGGTCTCGCCGTCGATGTTCTGGGGGAACAGCATCCCGACCTTCTTGTTGGTCTCCAGATGGTTCCAGAGCCCGACGAAGGTGTTCAACGCCTCGTCGAGGCCCCAGAAGAAATGATAGGTCCAGTCGAAAGTCTGCTTGCCGCCGCCGCGCGGCATGATCACCGCTTGCCAGGGAGCGCCCGAGGAAATGCAGGGCGTTTCATAAAGCTCGGCCTGCTCGGCCGCGGGCAGGATCGTGTCGGTGGTCGAGGCCGGCACGAGCAGATGCACCTCGTCGTTCAGGATCAGATTGCCGGCGATTTCCGATGCCTTGTTCGGATTGGACTGGCTGTCGCGGTCAAGAATCTCGATTTCGTAAGTATTGCCGTCGGCGCATTGCAGCTGGCCGCCGAGCAGGGCGCGGATCTTCTGCAAGGTGTAGCCATCCGTTTCACCAAACAGGGCGAGCGGTCCGGTCGTCGGGCTGAGATAGCCGAGCTTGATCTTTCCCGCCGTCGCGGCGCGCACATAGGCCGGCATGCCAAGCGTGCTGGCGGCAAGGCCGGCTCCAATCCCCTTCAGGACGCTTCGGCGGCTGGGCCGCAAGCCCGATTTCACCAGTCTGTTGTAGTAGCTCATCGTCGGTTCCTCCCTGGGTTAAGTTTCTCCGGCCCACGGGACCGGTCTCAGTTCAAAGCGGCTTCAGGTCATCCTCAGCAGTGAGCCGCCATCGATTACGATCAGCGAGCCCGTGACGTAAGACGCGGCCGGCGACGCCAGATAAAGCGCCAGGCCCTTGATCTCTTCCGGGTCGCCGATCCGACCGAGCAGCGACTGGGCCTCGAAGGCCTTGCGGTCCGCCGGATTGCGCAGCCGGCCGCCGGCGATGTTGGTGATGAACGGTCCGGGCAGGATGGCATTGATGCGGATGTTGTAGTCGCCAAGCTCCATCGCCATGTGGCGAACGAGATGGTTCACCGCGGCCTTGGCGGGCATGTAGGGCGTGCCCACGATGCTCTCGTTGATCAGCGATGCAATGGACGACGTGACGATGATCTGGCCGCCGCCATTCGGCTTCATATGCCGGACGGCATGCTTGATCGTGGTGTAGACCGAGGTCAGGTTGATCTCGATCACCTTGTCCCAGTGCTCGTCGGGCAGGTTCTCGATGGCGCCCTCGGGGTTCCTTTCGCCCGTCGGGGTGTTGAAGCCCGGCCCGGCATCGATCCCGGCATTGGCGAACACGACATCGATCGAGCCTGCCTTCCCGGCGACCTTGTCGAAGGCTGCGGCCATGGCCGCGCGGTCGCCGACATTGACAACCTGGCCCCAGACATCGCCACCCACCGCCCTGATCGCGGCCACGGTCGTGTCAAGCCCGGCAGGGTTCAGGTCGAAGATACAGACCTTCGCCCCGTGCTCGGCCATGATCTCGGCATAGGCCTGCCCGATGCCGCTGGCGCCCCCGGTGACGATCACCGACTTGCCTCTGACATCGAACATCTTTTCAAGTGCGGCCATCAGTTTCCTCCCTTGTGCGACAGCACGAAATCGAACTCCACGTCGTAGAACGGGGCCGCAACCTCGACCCTGGCGGCAGCTTCGGCGTCCTCGATCTTGCGGAATTCGGCGAGCAGGCTCTTCTTCACGCCGAAGACGGCATCTGAATCGATGTACGGGTCGTCCGGGTCGAAGATGTGCGTGGTCAGCGCTTCGAAGCCCGCGGCCTCGACGATGTAGTGGAGATGCGCCGGACGATTTGGGTGACGCCCCAGCGCGCCCAGCAGCTTGCCGACTGGGCCGTCGTCCGGGATCGGGTAGTATTTCGGCTTCACGCCGCGGAACCAGTAGCGCCCGTCCGCGCCGGTGCGGAAGACGCCGCGCAGGTTGAAGTCGGGCTGGATGCCCTTCTGCTGCACGTCGTAGAAGCCCTCGTCATTGGCCTGCCAGACGTCGATCTTGGCGCCTGCGATCGGGTTGCCCTCGGTATCGAGGATGTGGCCATGCACGAACATGGGCTCGCCCTTCTGGTCGAGGCAGATGTTGGAGCCCATCGGCAGTTCGGGGGCGTCGGCGACGTGGAAGGGTCCCAGCACCGTCGATTCCGAGGCGCCCGACGGCTTGCGGTTGTTGATCGCATCGACCAGCATCGAGACACCGAGAACATCCGACAGCAGGATGTATTCCTGCCGCCACTCGTTGCAGATCTGGCCTGTCTGCGTCAGGAACATGATCGCGCCGAACCATTCCTCCTGTGTCGGCTCGATCTCCTTCACCGCCTCGTGCAGCTTGCGGGTGATGACCTCCATCACCTCTTTGAGCCGCTCGTCCTTGGCGTTCCTGTTGCGCGCCACCACGACCTCGGCCGAGTTCGCTTCGGTGAAATAGCCGGATTCGTGTTCGTCGATCATGCGATCCTCCTCAGCGCGCCAGAACGGATTTCAAGACCCGGCGCAGTTCGGCCGCCGGATCGGCCGCCAGCGTTTCGGAACGCCAGGAGACATGATGGTCGGGACGAACGATCAGGCAGCCGGTGTCGCGGATCTCCCGTGCGCCGGCCCAGTCGCCGGTATGATCCTCGATCGCGCGGCGCGGGCCGATCACATGGCTGCGGATCGGCAGACCGAGCTCCGCGCCCACCGTCTCCGCCGCTGCGACCCACGCCTCGCCGCCAATGCCGGTCAACAGCGTGAACTCGCCATGCCCGCAAAGATCGAGCGTCGAGACTTTCCTGCCGGAGCGCTCGAAGACCCAGACATGCGGCAAGCGCGCACCGGGCCACGTTGTCGGCGCATAATGCAGCTCGCGATCCTTCTCGAAAGGCGGCTCGCCCTGGCCGTCGGTCACCACCGCGCCGGAGGCATAGCGCTGGTTCATCTCGACGCCATGGGCGTCGAACTCGTACTTCTTGAAGGCGATGGCCTTGCGGAGCGCCTCGCGCTGCGCTTCGGCGACGGGCGTCGCATCGGCGCGAGCCTCCATGTTCCTGTGGATCTTGTCGTGATCCACGCCGCCGTCCATGCCGAGCGCCTCGAAGATCGGTCCGAATTCGGCGATGGACTGGTTCGCCCGTGTCACGATCTGGCGCGCGATCGGTGCGCGCTCGGCCGAGAAGCTGTCCAGAAGCCCGACCCCCGCCTGCCCCTTGACGACCTTGGCAAGCTTCCAGGCGAGGTTGAACCCGTCCTGGATCGATGTGTTCGAGCCGAGCCCGTTCGAGGGCGGATGCCGGTGCGCGGCATCGCCCATGATGAACACCCGCCCCTTCTGCATGTGCGTGGCGAAGCAGTTGTTCACGGTCCAGGTGTTGGCGCCCAGGAGCTCGATCTCGAGCGCGGGATCTCCGACCAGTTGACGCGCGACGCTGGTGGCCAGTTCCGGCGTCACTTCAGGCGGCGGCTGGTTGATGTCGTAACCCCAGACGATCAGCCATTCGTCCCACGGCCGCACCATGCGCACGAGACCCATGCCGATGCCGCCGACGTCGGCGCCGGGCTGCATGACCCAGTAGAGGACGCTCGGCCGGTGGGCGACATATTTCGAAAGATCGGCCCTGAACAGGATGTTCATCGAGCCGCCGACGCCCATCTTGCCCTCGAGCGGCAGGCCCAGATGCTCGGCCACCAGCGAGTTGCCGCCGTCGGCGCCGACGAGGAACTTCGACCGCACGGTGAAATCCTTGCCCGACAGTCGATCGTGGCAGGTCGTCGTCACGCCGTCCGCATCCTGGACATGGCTGACATATTCCGTGCTCATGCGGGCCTGCGTGCCGCGGGCGCAGGCCGACTTGAACAGGATCGGCTCCATGAAGGTCTGCGGCAGATCGTTCATGAAGCAGGGAGACGACAGGAGATGTTCGGCCTTGGAGAGCGGATGGACGCCCCAGCTCTTCATGCGGCCGATCTCCTCGCCGGCCAGGCTTTCGCAGAACACGTTCTCGCCCATCAGCTCCTGCGGGGAGGCGTGCATCATGGCCTCGGCCTCTACCTCCGGCCCAAGGTCTCGCAGCACTTCCATCGTGCGCTGGTTGGTGATGTGGGCACGCGGCGTGTTCGACAACCAGCGATAGCGATTGACGATCATGTTGGCGACGCCGTAGCTGGACAGCAGCGCGGCGGTGGCCGAGCCGGCCGGGCCAGTGCCGACGATCAGCACGTCGGTTTCGATATCCGCCATCAAATTCCTCCCTCGATCTTCGGACCGGTCAGCCTGCGGCGAACCGGAAACAGGTGCAGGCCCTTGCGGGACGCGATCAGGCCCCACAGCCCCTTTGGTGCAAAAAGCATTACGACGACGGCGATGAGGCCGAGCGTCATCAAGTACCAGCTGCCGTAGTCGGCCAGCGCCGAGCGCAGCGCAAAGAAGACCAGCACACCGAGGATCGGCCCCTCGATGGTGCCGATGCCGCCGATGACGACTATGAAGATGACGTTGGCGGTCCAGTCGGTGACGGCAAAGGCCGCTCCCGGCGAGATGCGGGCCGTCTGCAGAAAGATCAGCGCGCCGGTCAGCCCGGTGGCGGCCGCGGCGATCAGAAAGACCGCCCATCTGAGCCGGCCGGTATCGACGCCGACCGATTGCGCCGCGTCGACATTGTCGCGCACCGCCGCCAGCGCCAGCCCGAGGCGATTGCGCAGCAGCCAATAGATGCCGCCGGTCACAGCTACGACCAACGCCAAAGCCAGCCAGTAGGCCAGGACGTCGCGTGCCGCGGCCTCGCGGACGCCGAACAGCGCCCTGATCGCATCGGTGCCCAGGATGCTGCTCGTCGCCTCGCGCGGCAGCGAAGTGCCGGTGCCGCCGCCGAGCGCCTTCCACTGCGCGACCAGCAGGCGCGTCACTTCAGCGATCACCCAGGTGCCGATGGCGAAATAGGCGCCCTGCAAACGGAATGCGAAGAAGGCCGTCGGAACCGCCAGCACCAGCGCCGCAAGCCCCCCCAGTGGGATCGCCAGGACCGGATTCCAGCCAAGCAGGATCACGCCGGCGAACATCGCGTAGGCGCCGATGCCGACGAAGGCCTGCTGACCCACCGAGACCAGGCCGCCATAGCCCGCCAGAAGGTTCCATATCTGCGCCAGCGTCAGCATGGTGAGGATGAAGAACAGATCCTGTATGACGCCCCGCGAGGCCACGGCAGGCAGCGCGAGCGCGGCGACGATGACGATCGGCACCGTGATCGCGGTTACGGTTCCGGCGCGGGTGCGGGTTGTCAGTCGATACATGCCGCCCCTCAATCCACTGCGCGCGGAAAAAGCCCGCGCGGTTTGAGCAGCATCACGGCCAGGAAGGCGATGTGGCCGGCCAGGATCTGCCATTCCGGATTGAGCGCGGCACCAAACGTCTGCGCCACGCCGATGATGATCCCGCCCGCGAGCGTTCCCCATAGGCTGCCGAGGCCGCCGATGATCACCGCCTCGAAGGCATAGATCAGCCGCGCCGGCCCGATCGAAGGATCGAAGTTTGCCCGCATGCCGAGATAGAGGGCCGCCAGCGTCACCACGACCATGGCGATCCCGGTGGCGATCGCGAAAATCCGCTTCGGCTCTATCCCCATCAGCCCCGCCGTCACGGCGTCGTCCGAGGTGGCGCGGAAGGCACGGCCGAGCGCGGTGTGGTAAAAGAGCCCGTTCAGGGCAATGATCATCACGATCGCCGAGGCAAAGGTCATCAGCGGCATGATCCCCACCGTGACCAGCCCGAGATCGAGCGATGCCCCTTCCAACACGCCCACCGGAATGCGGCGGCTGTCGGCGGAGAAGGCCTCGAGCAGGCCGTTCTGCAGGGCGACCGACAGGCCGAAGGTGACCAAAAGCGGCGGCAGGATGTCCTTGCCCAGCACGCGGTTCAGCACGACGGTCTGCAGCAGCCAGCCGAGCGCGAACATCGCCGGCATGGCGACCAGGGCAGCGATCCAGGGCGACAGGCCGAGCAGCGTGACGCCCATCAAAACCAGATAGGCGGCAAGAATGATGAGGTCGCCATGGGCGAGATTCACCAGCCGCATGATGCCGAAGACGAGGCTCAATCCCGCTGCAAACAGGGCATAGAGCCCGCCCAGCAGAATCCCCTGCACGAGGGTGTCCAGCCAGATCATCGCCGCGCCACCTCGATCAGGCCACAAGAGCGCTGCGCGAGCAGATGACGGAGCCTCGGTTTCCGGATCATGCCGCCACTCCGAAATAGGCAGAATGGATGTCTTCGCGCTTGACCTCGGCCGCCCTGGCGGCCAGCGTGACGCGGCCCTCCATCATGCAGTAGACACGGTCGGCGACCGCCAGCGCCTTGCCGATATCCTGCTCCACCAGCACGATCGCGGCGCCGCCTTCGCGGATCCTGGGAAGGGCTGCGTAGATGTCGCGGATGACGACGGGCGCGAGGCCGAGGCTGATCTCGTCGCAGAGCAGCAATTCGGGGTTCGACATCAGCGCCCGGCCGATCGCCACTATCTGCTGCTGGCCGCCCGAGAGCGCTGTGCCGGGGCTCTTGCGCCGCTCGCGCAGGATCGGAAAAAGGTCATAGACGGCGTCGAGGTTCCACGGCCCCGGCACCTTGCGCGCCTGCCCGCCGACCAGCAGGTTTTCCTCGGCGGTGAGCGAAGGGAACAGTCGGCGCCCCTCCGGCACCATGGCGATGCCGCGTTTCATGATCTGGGCCGAAGACAGCGCGCCGATCGGCTCGCCCCTGTGCAGCACCATGCCGGGCTCGTTGCCGATCACGCCCGTGATCGAGCGCATCAGCGTGGATTTCCCGGCGCCATTGGCGCCGATGATCGCCACGCATTCGCCCGCGGCCACGCTGATATCCACACCGAACAGCGCCCGGAACTGGCCGTAATTCGCGGTGAGGCCACGCGTTTCCAGCATCAGACCTCGAGCCCCAGATAGATTTCGCGAACCGCCTTCGAGGCCATGATCTCATCAGGCGCACCGATCCCGATCACACGCCCGAAATCCAGCACGAGAAGCCGCTCTACCACCGAATTCAGGGCGTGCAGCACATGCTCGATCCAGATGATTGTCGTGCCCCTGGCGTGGATCGCCTTGATCGTCGCGACCAGGGCCTTGCATTCGCCCTCCGTCAGACCGCCGGCGATCTCGTCCAGAAGCAGAAGCTCAGGGCCTGTCGCCACGGCGCGGGCGAGTTCGAGGCGCTTGCGGTCGAGAAGGCTCAGCGAGCCGGCCACGAAATTGGCCTTCCTGAGAAGCTCCGTCTCCTCGAGGATACCAGCGCAATCGTCGACCATTTCGGCTTCGCGTCCGCCCCGGCCGAAGGCGGCAGCGGTCAAGAGATTTTCGAACACGGTCAGCCCCTCGAAAGGCTGCGGAATCTGGAAGCTGCGGCCGACGCCCATGTGCACCCGCTCCATGGCCGGAGCACGGGTCACGTCGCGGCCGAGCAATTCGATGCGCCCCTCATTTGCAAACAAGTTTCCGGTGATCAGGTTGAAGAGCGTCGATTTTCCCGCGCCGTTCGGGCCGATAATGCCCAGCGCTTCGCCGCGCGGCACGCTGACGGTCACGGAATCCGCAACCTTCAGGGCGCCAAAGGACTTCGAAACGTTTTCCAGCCTGAGTATCATCACTGTCATCCTTGGGTCGCGCCGAACGAGGGCGGCGGTATCAGCCGCCCTCGGCAGCGTCAGGCCAGGGCTTCCATCTTGCCGGCGGTGGGAATCTCGGAGGCGCCGGCGTTTTCGACGATCACCAGATCGAAGCCGCCACCGGCCTTCTTGCGCCACTGCCCGCCAACGAGCGGCGTCTTGCAGACGTTCTTCGCGGCGAAAGGCGGCAATCCCGCACCGCTCCAGGCCACTTTGCCGACCACCGTCGTCATATCGGTGGCCGCTATCGCCGCCGCGATCGCCTCGGCATTGGTTGGATCCGACACGCGGCCCATGACATTGGCCGCCACCTCGAACAGCGAATGGACAAAACCGATCGGCTGGGTCCAGGGACGCCCGGTCTTGGCGGTAAAATCCGCCGCGAGTTCCGCCGAGCTCTCGCCCGTCACGGACGATTTGAACGGATGCGAGGCCGACCACCAGACCTCGGACGAGAGGTTGTGGCCTGCGTCGCCGAGCGTCTCGACCGATTGCGGGAAGAGGATCGCCTTGGCCACCGTCACCGCCTTGGGCTTGAAGCCCTGCTGACGGGCCTGGTTCCAGAAGGTGGTGAAATCGGGCGGAATGACCACACCGGTGACGATCTCGGCATTGGCCGCCTTGAAGACGTTGACCTGCGCGGTGAAATCGTCCGAAAGGTTCTGATAGCGGCCAGGATCGGCAAGGCTGAAGCCGGCGGCGTCGAGGCCGGGCTCCAACCCATTCTTCGGGTCGCCCCAGGCATTGCCGTCGGCGTCGTTGGGGAACAGCCCGCCCACCTTGCCGTTGGTGGAAAGCTGTTTCCACATGCCGGTGTAGACGGCGATGATGTCTTCGAGACCCCAGAAATAATGATAGGCGAAGTTGAAAGGCTTCCACGACGCCGGATCGGCCGGATTGCCCTGCTGGCCGATGAACCAAGGCTGCCACGGCGCCATCGTCGAGATGACCGGCACGCCCTCCGCCTCGCAGGTGGTGGCCACAGGGTTGGTGTTCTCGGGCGTCGAGCCGACGAGCATCAGGTTGATCTCGTCATCGACGATCAGGCTCTTCGCCACCTCGGCCGCGCGATTGGGATTCGACTGGCTGTCCTTGACGATGACCTCGAAGTTCTTGCCTGCCTCGGAAGCGAGGAAGGCCTTGATGTTGTAGGCATCGCTCTCCGCGAAGCCGGCAAGCGGCCCGGTCTGCGGCGAAACATAGCCCAGGCGGATCTTGGCGCCTTGCGCGATGGCCGGCGTCGCCAGGCGCGAACCGGCGAGCGCCAGGCCTGTCGCCGCCGAGGCTTTCAGTAGGCTGCGTCTTGTGATCACTGTAGTTCCTCCCTCTTGTTTTATTCTCAAGCCCCCGGACGGCGTCCCTCCCACGCCACCTGAAGGAGTTCCCTTATCGATCCCGGATCGATTGGCCTCGGATTGGCATAGGCATTCTTGACCGCGATCGCCGCCGCGCGGTCGAGATCGGTCTCCTCGATGCCGATCGCCTTCAAGCTCAGCGGAGAGCCGACCGACTGTGCGAAATCCCAGAGCCCGCCGCCCGCCGAGCCGCCGCCGAATGCCTCGGCGATGGGGCGCAGCAGATCGGGCACTGCCGCTTCGTTGAAGGCGGTCGTGTAGGGCAGCAGGATGGCGTGGGTTTCGGCATGCGGCGTATCGAACGAGCCGCCGAAGACATGCGCCAGCTTGTGATGCAGCGCCATCGAGACATAGCCTAGCGCGGTCGAGCAGCACCACGCAGCATAGAGCGCCTGCGTCCGCGCTGCGCGCTCCTGCGGATTGCCGATCAACCTTGGAATGCCGTCCCGGAAGGCAACCATGGCATCCCTGCACATCAGCACTATCACCGGGTTGCGATCGGGAGCATAGAAAGCCTCCATCGCATGGGCGATCGCGTTCATCGCCGAGGTGACGGTGAGGCCTACCGGCAGGCTCAATGTCAGATCAACGTCGTAGATTACCGTCTCCGGGCGGATGTCCGGCGAGCGGCGGGTGGTCTTCTCACCGGCCGCCGTCTCGCCGAGGATGTCGGTCATTTCCGAGCCGGCATAGGTGGTGGGAATGACCACCTGGTCGGCGCCGGTGCGCACGGCAATGGCCTTGCCGAGCCCGGTGGTCGAGCCGCCGCCAAGGCTGACGACCGCCGAAGCGCCGCTGCTGCGGAAGGCATCGACGGCCTTTTCCGTGACCTCGACAGGGGTATGCATGACCGCGCCGGCAAAGATCCCGGCCGCGAGGCCACCAAGGCTTGCGGCCAGTCTTTCCGCATCGCCCTTCTGATGCGATGTCGACAGCACCATCACCTTGTCATGGCCGAGCCGCCGGACTTCCTCCTCGACGCGAGCCATGCTGCCGGCACCGAAGACTACCCGTGTCGTCAGGCCCGGAAACGTGAAGCTGTCCATCATCGCGCCGCCTCCATGCGCGGGCCGCGCCCGGCCGCGAGGTCGTCAAGGATCGTGCCCAGCATGGCGATCTCGGCGTCCGAGACCTCATGGCCGCGGCCCGGGAACAGATCGGCCCGCAAGCTCGCGCCAAACCGGCCCAGCGATTGCGCGGCATCGGCAAACGCAGAGACTGGTATCCAGGGATCGGCATCGCCGCCGGAAAGATAGATCGGCATTCCGGCCGGCGCCGCCTCGGATCTTTCGTCCGCCGGAACGCCGACACGGCAGCCCGTCAAGGCCGCCAAAGCGTCCGGCGGCGGCAGCCCCGCGCAGAGATATTCGATCGACAGACACGCCCCTTGCGAGAAGCCCGCGAGAAGAAGCGGCAGTCCGGGCAGTTCGGCCCGCGCCGCGACCATTGCGGCCGCAAGGTGGTCGAGCGCGTCGGAAAGCTGCGCCCGGGCGACCGGCGTCAACGGGTCGACGGCACGCGCCTCCCACCACATGCCGAGCGGTGCGCGCGGCAGGATGAAGGCCACGGCGGACGCAGAAAGCCGCGACAGCACATGCGACTGCATCTCTTCGGGCGATTGGCCGCGGCCGTGGACGAAGACGCAAATCGCCTTCGCCTCCGGACCTCTTGGCCCAAGCCGGAGCGGACCGCTGCCTGAACTCACGCGAAATCCGCCTCTTCCAGGCCGGCCTGCAATTCACTCTCGCGGTCCTTGAACCATGGCGGGAAGACCAGCGTCTTGCCTATCTGGCCCGGGGGCTCGTCCTTGGCCCAGCCTTCGGGCGTGGTCCAGGCAATTTCGAACAGCGCGCCTCCGGGGGAGCGGACATAGCAGGACTTGAAGTAGTTGCGGTCCTTCTGCTCCGAGATATCGGTGAAGCCGAGGCCCTCTATATGGGCGCGCAGTTTCAACTGGTTCTCTTCGTCGCCGGTGTTGAGGGCGAGGTGGTGGATCGTGCCGCCCGCCAGCGTCCAGGTGCCCTGCGGGCTGTCGCGGTCGACAATGACCTCCACGCGCTGAGCGACGCCGGCCGCGTCGGGCACGCGGAACACCAGCCCTTCGTGGTCGTCGGCCTCTTTCTCCATCGGCAATGCGATGGTCAGGAAGTCGTCCATGGCGGTGCGGTCCATCACCGCCACCACGGCGCCGTAGATTCCCTTGATGCCGTGGGCCTTGCCGATGCCCTGCGTTTCGTTGGCGATGGGCGCGCGTGGATCCCTGTCGCTTTCCACCAGCTCATGCGGGATACCGCAGGGATGTGCGAAAGCCGCGCGGTCGGCGCCAAAACGGGTGATCTTGATGGCCTCGATGCCACGCGCATTCAACCGGTCGACCCAGAAATCCGCGGCCCCCTTGGGGATCGACTGCATGATGGTACGCGACTGGTTGGATCCGCGTCGGCCATAGACGCCTGGCTTGCGGAACGGGAAGGTGGTGATGATCGTCGAGGCATCGCCGTTGGGCGAGCCGTAATAGAGGTGATAGACCGGGATGACGCCATCGAACAAGACGGTGCGCTTGACCGAATGCAGGCCCAGTGCCTTGGTATAGAAATCAAAATCTTCCTGAGCGCTGTCCGTCGAGAGCGTCAAATGGTGGTAGCCGCTGACACGTGCCATCGGTCATCTCCTCCCAGAGGTTTCGGTTTCGCCCCGCCGCTGCGGGCAGAGCACGAGGTTGAGGTCGAGCGCGTGCTTCCGTTTTCCTCCGTTGGGCGGCAGCGCGCGGAACTCGGCCATGAGTTCGGGTTTGACCCCGAAGATGGCATCCCGGCCGATCGCGGGGTCCGACCGGTCGAAGATGTGGGTCGTCAGCGTTTCGAAGCCCTCCGCCGAGACGCGAAAATGGATGTGGGCCGGCCGCTCGAGGCCAAGGCCAAGTGCCGACATCAATTGGCCGACTGGGCCGTCCGACGGCAGCGTGTAGCCCTTCGGCTTCACCGTCGTGAAGCGGAACCGCCCCTGCGGATCGGTACGGAAGCGTCCGCGCAGATTGAATTCAGGCTGCCTATCAGGTTCCTGGTTCTCGTAGAGACCCTCGGCATTGGCCTGCCAGATCTCGACCATCGAATCGCCGATCCCCGCGCCGTCGAGCGCGACGATCCGGCCGGCAACTTCCAGCGGCTCACCCTTGTGATCGCGCGAAATGTTCGCGCCGAGCGGCATCTCCGGCACGTCGGCCCGGTAGAAGGGGCCGGCCAGGGTGTTTGGGGTCGCCCCAACAGGGCGCGGGCTGTTCTGATCCTCGATCAGCGAAGACACGCCCAGGACGTCGGCGAACAGCACCCATTCCTGGCGCCGCGCATCGGCGTAGTGGCCAACCTCGGTCAGAAAATCGATCGCCTGCCGGAATTCCTCGCCGGAGGGCCGCAACTCGACGATCAGCGCGTGCAAACCGTCGACGGCTGCCTGTGCCGCCGCCGCCAGGCGGGACTGGCCCATTGCCGTCAGGCGCCGTGAGAATTCCTCGGCCTGTGTCGAGATCGCCTTGGGGAATTCATCTCGCTTCGGGTCGTGCTGGCCGTGCATCCCGCCGGGGCCTCCCTTCCCCTTGCCAAGCGGGATAGCACGGCCTGACGCGATGCTTGATGAGATGTGGCGTCCCTTGTATAGCGTTTTGCTATGAAGCTGAACGAGCGCCACCTCATGCAGCTCGCCGCGGTGCTGGATGCAGGCGGCGTGTCGGAAGGAGCCGCTATGCTGGGCCTGACCCAGCCGGCAGTCAGCCGATCGCTGGCCATGCTGGAGGCACGGGTGGGCGAGCCGCTTTTCCTCAAGGGCCGCCGGCCGCTGCAGGCGACACCGCTCGGCTTCCAGCTGGCGGCGCAGGGCCGCACGATCATCACCGCGTCGCGCAAGGCGTCGGATGCGGTGCAGGGCTTCATGAAAGGCACCAAGGGCGTCGTCCGTGTCGGCGGTGTGCCTTTCTTCATGGATGCGATGATCAGCCGGATGATCGGAGAATTCCAGAAGCTCGAGCCCGAGGTCACCGTCCAGCAAAGCTACATGAACCTGCCCGAGATGGTCGCGGCGCTGGAGAGCAACCAGATCGATCTCGGGATCGTGCCGATCGGCGTGCTCGACCTGGGACCTGGCTTCGAATTCACGGAAATCCTGCCCGGACGCAACGTCGTGGCTTGCCGGCCCGACCATCCCCTGCTGCGAAATCGCCGCCTCAGGGCGCATGACCTGACCAGCTTTCCCTGGGTTGCCCCGCTACCCGGTTCTCCGCTGATGTCGGACCTGCAGATGATCCTGATGAGCATCGGCATGTCGGACCTCAACGTCCGCTATTCGGGAGGCTCGCTGATGAGCGTGATCAACTTCCTTGCCGAAACCGATGCGCTGGCGGTGCTGCCGTTCTCCGTGGTCTTCGCGCAGCGCAAGGAAAACCGGGTGACGGTGCTACCCTATGAAATTCCGCAGCCCAGCCGCTCGCTTGGAATCCTGCGCCGGGTCAGCGGGCCACGCTCGCCCGCGGCAGAGCGCTTCGCCGGCCACGTCACGACCGCCTTCGAGAATCTGAAGCACATCATCAAACGGCACGAGAATGCCGTCGTCTGGGGGCGGTAATCCAGCCTCGCTATTCGAATGATGCGGTGGCGTCACATAACGCGCATGTTTCCTCCAGCCGGAGGCGCTTCATCCCCGCGTCGCCGGTTAGGCTCGACGGCCGCCCGCCCCCAAAAGCCGTCGGGCCGCCAGAAATCCCGATATCCTATTGGCTCACCCTCCTCCACCTCGCCATCACTGCGTAAACGCCTTGGACATCTGATCCACAAAGGGTTTCAACAGATAAGACCAGACATTGCGTTCATCGGTGCGGATATGAACCTCGGCGGGCATGCCTGGCCTCAGCACCTTCGCTTCCGTCAGGCAGTTCGATTTGCTTTCAACCTTGATACGCGCCGAGAAATAGGAAAGCTGACGTTGCGGATCTTTAATCAGATCTGCCGAGATGTGTTTCACTGACCCTTGGCAGACCGGAGTGGTTCCCACGTCGAACGCCGGAAAACGGATCGATACCGGCTGCCCCGGGCGGACGTCGTCGACCCGCGACGGCGGGATCAGCGCGTCCACCACAAGATCATCGGCATCAGGTACAATGGTCATGAGCATCTCGCCAGGCGCGATAACGCCGCCGACGGTATGGACAGCCGATTCCTGTATCGTCCCGGACTGCGGCGCGCGGATCGTTGTCTTGGTCAATTCATCCTGGGCCACAATCCTCCGTTCGTTGAGTTCGGTCTGCTTGGCTTCCGTCTCGCGGAGTTCGGTCGTCACGTCAGTGCGCCTTTGGTCATCCAGTTGCAGCATCTGCAACCCCGTTTCGCTGATGCGCGCCTGCGCTTCAGCTACTGCTGCAGCGAGGCGCCCCGATTCTCCCCTGGCCCGGGTGGCATCCAGCTTGATGTTGCTTAGCCTCTCCTTGGAGACGAGTTTTTTGGCGTAGAGGGAATCAACGTCCGCGAAATCCTTGTTCAGCAGAGCAACCGATTCATCCACCGCGCTCTGTTGCGCCTTAAGGCCGTCGATCTGACGTTCAAGTTGCTGGGATTGGCTTCTCAACTGTGCCTTCTGTCCAGCCAAAGCCGAAGCGCGCGTTTCAAAGAGGGCGCGCTCGCCATTGACGAGCGCAGCCAGCTCCGGTTGGTTCATTCGCGCCTTCAGGTCGACCGGCAGTTGCATTTCCGCCAGGCCCGTGCGCTCGGCCTCCAACCGGGCGAGGCGGACGGTCGCGCGATCGAGATCCTCGCTGATGATTTGCAGGTTCGCGCGAGTCAGCGTGTCATCCAGCCTGACCAGCACGTCGCCGGCTCGCACATGATCTCCGTCCTGCGCGAAGATCCCGCCCACTGTGCCTCCGGTTTGATGCTGGACCTTCTTGACGTTGGTTTCCACCACCACGGTGGCTGGTGCAACCACAGCGCCGGCGATCTTGGTCAATCCCAGCCATAGACCGCCGCCAAGAACCAGCAGACCGGTAATCGCCAAGCCGAATATCAGGTTGGCCCGTATACCGTCCGACAGATCTGGCGCGCTCACGGCAGGCGGTTTGCTGCCACGAAGGGTCCGAGCATACGACGAGAAGGTGACGAATGTTTCGAGCAGAGCCTCATGCATGCCCGGCAACCCCCGGTATCGGCGCCAAAGAAGATGGCCGAGGTGAAACAGGCGGTGAAGGTCGGAGCACGTTCGCCAAGACCTGCTCGCGCGAGCCAAAGGCATGAACCGTTCCATTCGACATAACCAGTACCTGATCGATGTTGGCGAGTGCCGAAGGACGATGCGCAACGACAATGACGATGCCTCCGCGCTGACGCACTGCCCGTATGGCGCCGGCCAGGGCAGTGTCCCCGTCCACGTCGAGGTTCGAGTTCGGCTCGTCGAGCACGACAAGAAACGGCTCGCCATAAAGTGCTCGGGCGAGACCCACGAGTTGCCTCTGCCCTGCCGACAGGGCCGCTCCGCCCTCGCCGATGCGGGTCTGAAATCCCTGGGGGAGTTGCATTATCATTTTCTCGACGCCGGCTGCTCTTGCCGCCGCAAGGACGCCTTTTGGATCCGTCTTGCCTCGGAACCTCGAAATGTTGTCTGCTACCGTGCCGTCAAACAACTCCACATCCTGCGGCATGTAGCCGATATGGGCGCCGAGCTGTTCCGAGTTCCATTGATCGAGAGAGGCGCCGTCCAATCTCACCGAGCCATGGAGCGGCTTCCACACCCCGACCAACGAACGCACCAAAGTTGTCTTGCCGGAACCGCTTGGGCCGATTACGGCCATCCCAGCGCCTCTCGACAGATGGAAGCTCACATTGACCACGGTTGGCTTTGGCAAGCCGGGCGGCGCAATGGTCAATTGCTCGACCGCAAACCGCGCCTGCGGCCGAGGCAACTCCATTGGCTCGTCCTGGCGGCCGAATGCCGCCATGACCGCTGCCAGCTCGGAATAGCTGCGCCGGGCCGACAGAAAGCCTCTCCAGTTTGCGATCGCAGCATCGACCGGGGCCAAGGCGCGGCCAAGCAAAATGGAAGATGCGATGATCACCCCAGGTGAAGCCTCGCCGCCGATCACCAGGTAAGCGCCGAGACCGAGAACACAGGACTGCAACGCCATCCGCAGGGCCTTCGACAGCGAACTGGCGCCACCAACGACGTCCGAGAGACGTTCCTGCTGGGCGAGATAGGTTCTGCTGACGTCGCTCCAGCGTCGAGCCAGTCGACCAGAAAGCCCCATTGCGTGAACGACTTCGGCGTTGCGGCGGCCGGAATCGGCAAGCGCCCGCTGCGACAGCAGCTCCTCCGAGGCACGCGCGGCGGGGCCTCGGCTAAACACTTCCGCAATCGCTGTCAGGAGGACCACGGCGATCGCACCGACCGTCGCCAGCAGGCCGAGCGAAGGATGGAGCAAATAAATGATCAGCAGATAAAAGGGGATCCACGGGGCGTCGAAGATAACCGTCGGTCCCGTTCCGGAAAGAAAGCCGCGCAGTCGGTCGAGATCGTGCAAAGGCTGCAGACGGTCCGCATCACGCCCTGCCTTGAGCGGCAGGGACAGGGAGATGGAGAACACCTTTTGCTGCAAATTCCTATAGAGACGGCTGCCGATGCGGACCAACACGCGAAGCCGCACGAAATCCAGAAGCCCATAGACCGCATACAGACCCAGCATTCCGATCGTGAACCCCACCAGGGTGGGAACGCTCTGCGACGGCAGAACGCGATCGTAGATCTGCAACATATAGACCGAACCGGTCAGAGCGAGAATGTTTATCACTGCCGAGAACAGCGCCACGCCAAGCAGCCCAGGCATGCAGGCGAGAATGGCGGAACGTAGCTCGGGAGATCCGGCCCCCGATGTTTTCATGACCAGCGGTCGTTCGCGCGACACTGCCGCGCCGTTACTTCCGTAAGTTGTAATGGCTCAAACCTTTCTTAGTGCGCATAGCAGCCGCTATCCGTCGCCCCCCCTTATTACGCTCTGCTTACATACGTCGACTTTGAGGAAAATGCAGCGGATTCGTGGCCTGAACCAGCGAAACGCGACCGCCGACGTCTCCCTGTCTGGGGATAACTTCCCGAAAGATGACGATTTTCGCTAAAGGAACTGGTCAGAACGGAGCCGGCAAAAGAGGCGTATGTCCTTGCTCCCAAACACTTTCAAAGGTGCCACGGTCGGCTGAGCAAAATACCTGCTACTGAGCAACAACTTAGATCAATCAAACATTCTATCCCCCTGTGTTTCGTATTTGATTTCATCCTAATGTAGCAATCACCTAAGCAGACGCGGGGCAAGAATCGAATCAACCAAAGGATTATTGGATGACACTCCATTATGCGTCCGGTGGATCAGCCACCGAAGTCGCAACCGCCGGGTTCAACCTTGTCGATGTTCAATATCTCTCGCAGGTCAATGCTTTGCCGGACGGCATGAAAGGCCTCGTCTATCTCGGCGAGCACGACGGCGTCACCTCCTCCTTCATTGATAAAGTTACACCATTTCTGAACAATCCGAAGGTGTTCGGATTTTTCCTGATGGACGAGCCGGATCCCACCGGCAGGTGGGGCACATATGCAACTGCCGAAAACCTGAAAGCGGAATCGGATTGGATCCATTCCCATTTTCCGGGCGCCAAGACCTTCGTCACCATGATGAATATGGGGTCTCCTACAAATCCGGATTTTTCCAATACCTATAATCCGGCCAATACAGGCATCGACTATTACGGGTTGGACCCGTACCCGGTGCGCGATGACGTGAGCACGGTCGACTACAACATGATCGACAGGGCCGTGGGCGCGGCAGTGAAGTCCGGCATCCCGATCGACAAGATCATTCCGGTCTACCAGACTTTTGGCGGTGGCAACTGGACGACCGACACGGGCGGGAAGCATCAGATGCCGACGACGGAACAGATGCAAACGATGATAGATCATTGGGCAGCACTGGTTCCGTCGCCTGCTTTCGATTATGCCTATGCTTGGGGTTCGCAGAACGGAGACACAGCTCTGGAGAATTCGCCGGCGCTGCAGGCCTTCTTCCAGCAGCACAACCTCCAAAGCACCGGTGGCTCTGCCGCCCCCCCAGTAACCGATCCGATCGATACCACGACCCCGCCTCCAACCGACGTCGCCGCCCCTGCTCCGGCCACGCCTCCGACAGATGCCGCCGCTCCAGTTCCGGCCGCGCCGGCCCCGTCGGACAGCGATCATGTCTTCCATGGCACGCGCGGCGCAGACGTTTTTCACGCGACCACGGGCAATGACAAATATCTCGTCAACAATGCCCATGACAAGGCGATGGAAGCGCCAAGCGGGGGGTTCGACAAGGTCGCGGCCTCGGTGAGTTACGCTCTTACGGCGGGCTCACATATCGAGCAGCTCTCCACCGCCAGTTCGGGTGGCAGGGGGTCCATCAACTTGACCGGCAACGAATTCGATCAAGCTATCTATGGGAATGGCGGCGCCAACAAGATTAATGGTGGCGGTGGCGCCGACAAGATGACCGGATATGGTGGCAATGACACCTACTCCGTCGACAATGCTCACGACAAGGTGGTGGAGCAGAAGGGCAGCGGCATCGATAAAGTCCTCGCCTCTGTGAGTTTCGCCCTATCGGCTGGCTCGCACATCGAACAACTCGCGACCAGCAAGGCGTCCAGCAAGGCCGCGATCGACCTGACGGGCAATGAGTTCGCTCAGACCGTCAAAGGCAACGCCGGCGCCAACAAGATCGACGGCGGCGGTGGAGCCGATACTTTGACCGGCGGCCGCGGCAGTGATGTCTTCGTTTTCAGTACCGCTCTTGGCGACGGAAATGTCGACAGGATCACTGATTTCAACAAAGCCCAGGACAAAATCCACCTCGATCATTCCATCTTTGCCGGTCTCGATCAGGGGGGCCTCTCGTCGGACGCTTTCTTTGCCGGCAAAACCGCGCATGACAGTTCCGATCACATTATCTACAACAGTTCGACGGGAGCTCTTTCTTTCGACAGCGACGGCGTCGGAGGCGCAAACCAGATCCATTTCGCGAGCCTCTCTCCGCATCTGTCGATTACCGCATCGTCTTTCCTGGTCACCTGAACCAGCCCAGCGAAGAAATGCTTTAAGAAGTCGGCGAGGCCCCTGGGCCTCGCCGACAGATGTTCCGGATGAGTGGACCAACAGCTGACGTGCCGGTTCCGTCCTGAAGACCGGGCGACGCGGGCCGAGGGCCGACTTGACGGCCCAGCGCAACCACGCGTCAAAGATTTTTTGCCATCAGCGAACCGCGGAGCTCAGGCACCGCGCCGCCGCAATTGGACACTCGAAAACCTTTGACAACCAAGGTGCGCAGACCAGCCACCCGTACCGGCTCAGGCAAGCACCGCGCTCATCCCGCAAGACACGAGTCACATGAACGCTCCGGCAATCGCGAGGGAATCTCGCCTCGCTGGTCGCCACCCTTCCAAACATCCCTTGTGTCATTCAAACGGACGAGGACAGGCACCTGGTGTCCCCCTAGCGTGCACTCGGGCGGCATGCGCTCAGAGGTGATGAAAACCGGGCCATGGCAGCATCGAGAGCCAATCGGCCATGTGCGCTTGGGAGAGGCAGATGAACCCGCACCTGGTCTGCGTAGGAGGCGAGGATCACGCCTTGAGAGTTCCCTTCCTCATCGCGCTGCGAGAGAAAGGCTTTCGCGTTACGGCGGTCTCGAGCGGTTCTCCCGTACCGTTTCTTCGGCATGACATTTCGCATCACAGGTTCTCCTTCGACCGCTTTGCAAGCGGAGGCGGGGAATGGCGCACTCTCCGAACGATGCGCCGCTTGATGCAGGAGCTTCAGCCTGACCTCATCCAGAGCTTCGACACCAAGCCAAATCTGTTGACGCCCCTTTCGGTACGGGGAACTGTTCCGGTCATTCGTACCATCAACGGACTGGGGTGGACGTTCTCATCGCTGGAGCCTCGAGCCCTGGCCTTGCGTCCGGTCTATTGCGCACTGCAATGGCTTGCGTCTTCCTGGACGGCAGCGACCGTATTCCAAAATCGCGACGACCAACTGTTCTTCGAGCGCTTTCAGCTGATCGGCCGCGGAACTTCGCGACTGATACGCAGTTCCGGAATCGATGTCGATGCGTTCGCAACGGTGCGCCATCTCGGGTCCTCAGCAACGAAGATGCGAAAGGACCTCGGCCTTCAGTCCGCCGAAGTGGTGATCTTCGTCGGCCGTTTGACGCGCCAGAAAGGCGTGGCGACCCTTCTCAATGCGATCCCTCGCATCCTGTCCGCAAGGCCCGCGGCGCGGTTTGTGCTCGTCGGCCCACGAGAATCCGAGGGCTCATTCGCAATCGACAAATCGGAGCTCGATCGGCATGCACCTCATGTGCTGGCCTTGGGTCCGCGACGCGATGTCGCCGATCTCCTTGGCATGTCCGATGTATTCGCCTTTCCCACTCAGTATCGCGAGGGGATTCCGCGTGTATTGCTGGAGGCGGGGCTGGCGGGACTCCCCATCGTGGCCTCAAGGATGCCAGGCTGCAGCGACGTCGTCGAAGACGGATGGAATGGCTACCTGGTTGCGCCGCATGATGCCGATGCCCTCGCCTCGCGAACGATAGACTTGCTGTCCGACCGCGCGGCGGCCAAGGCGATGGGCGCCCGTTCTGTTGAACTTGTCCGGAGGCGGTTTGCCCTGCCACTGGTGGTCGACCAGTACTGCGACCTTTACGAAAACACACTCCGCGCGGGGCACATGCGACCGCTCCCTGCCGTCGGGCTTGGAGGCGGCCTCGCAAATCACCGAGGCGGGGCACATCAATGATCCGGGACGCCTTGCTCGCCCTGGGAGTTGCGATGTCTTATGCGACGCAACTGGGTGTTCCGGGATTGCCGCTCGGCTATGGCGAATTGTTCATCGCGATCTGGATCGTTCTGGCGATTGGACGAATACTCGCTGGCGGTCGTCTCCAGATCACACCCGCTTTTGTCCAACTGGCGAGCTTCTGGCTGCTCCTGTCGCTCGCTTTGGGGATCGGCACGATCGTCGGTTACCTGACCACCGTTCTTTATCTGACCGGGCTGGTACATGACGTTATGGCCTATGTGTTGCTGGCAAGCTTCACATGCTTGGCGGCCGCGGAGCCCGACGCCGATCGTCACCTTCGCCGCAGTGCGTGGTGGGTGATCGCCATCGCCAATGGGAGCTTCGTGATTCAGCTGGGACTGGCATTTGGGGTAGCCCACCAGTCCGGCGTCGATCCCTGGTTCTGGGACAGGTTCCGTGGCTGGTCCGAGAACCCGAACCAACTTGCGCTCTATTGCGCGCTTTTTGGCCCACTGGCTTTGCATCTTGCTACGACCACCCGCAACCCATGGGCTCGTTTGCTTGCATTCTCATGCCTGCTCCTGACCTTCTATGTCGGCCGGCTGACGAAGAGCGACACCTATCTCTACACCAGCATCCTGAGCTGCCTCATCTTTATCGGATTGAGGCTTCGTGCATGGATAGCAGCGAGTGGCCGCGCCAGCATGCCCCGCATGGCGGCAATTCTGCTGTTGGCGGGTTCCTTGCCTCTAGCGCTTGCAATGACGCCGTACGCGCTCACCGAAGAGACCAGCGTCGCCAATTTTGCCAAGAACCTCACCAAAGACGAAGGCGGGGAAGGGACCATCGAAACGTTCGAACTCCGGCTCTATTTGTGGCAGGAGGCCGTCGAAAAAGGATTGAAATCCGGGTCGCTGGGACTGGGTCCTGGTCCTCACCTCGAGCGGCCGCCCGTCGCCGACCGTCAATTTCTGCAGCGACCTTTCGAAGCGCACAATACTGTTCTCGACCTTTACCTGCAGGGCGGATTGCTCGCCGTCATCGCGTTGGTCTGGATCGGGGGAGCCGCCATGTGCTTCGCCTGGCGAGGAGGATTCGACGCCCTGCTGGTGCTTGGTGTCTCGACGATAATCTTCAGCATGCCTCACCTGATCATCCGCCATCCAATCGTGTGGTTTTCGCTGGCTTTCTGCCTCGTTGCCGGAAATCCGACCGCACTTCGGCGGCAGCTTGCTGAACCGAGGGTGTCCTAATGTGTGGGATCGCGGGAATTCTATTGGCTTCCGACGCCGCGGACATAAAGCCGCTCGGAGCGATCGGGCGGATGACTGCATCGCTGCGTCACCGGGGGCCGGACGGCCAAGGGCTCTGGATCGACCGCGAAGCTGGAATCGCACTGGGCCACAGGCGGTTGGCAATTGTCGATCTGTCAGCCGCCGGGCACCAGCCGATGCATTCCGCCAGCGGTCGGTACGTGATCACCTTCAACGGTGAGATATACAATTTTCGCGATTTGCGTTGCGAACTCGAGAGTGCGGGCCAAACCTTTCAAGGCGCCAGCGACACCGAAGTGATGCTGTGCGCAATCGAGCATTGGGGGCTTGAGGCCGCCCTCAATCGCTTTGCCGGGATGTTCGTCTTCGCATTGTGGGATCTCAAGACAAGAACCCTGCATCTGGCCCGCGACAGAATGGGCAAAAAGCCCCTCTATGTCGCATCGATCCGAGATGCGCTGGTTTTCGCCTCTGAGCTGAAGGCGATCAATTGCTTTCCGGGCTTTTCTCCCGACCTTGATCTTGATGCCGCCGCGGCAATGCTTTCGACGGGATGGGTACCGGACCATCGCTGTATCTGGCGAAGCGTGTTCAAACTGCCGCCTGGTTCCGTCCTTTCCGTCACGGCGGCGACTTTTGCCGAAGACCGCAGCGCGGACCGTCTTTCCCGATGCGTTCACCGCTGGTGGTCGCTGGCTGACGTCGCTGCCGATGGGCGACGGAACCCCGTCATCGGCACCGACGAAGACCTCATTGACGAACTGGACAACCGGCTTCGGCTGGCTGTGCGGGAACGCATGATCGCCGACGTCCCTTTGGGCGGCTTCCTGTCGGGGGGCATCGACAGCTCAGCCGTGATCGCCTTGATGCAGGCCCAATCCTGCAAGCCGGTTCGCAGCTTCACGATCTCGTTCGCAGAGGGCGGCTTTGATGAAGCTCCATACGCAGCGGCCGTTGCGCGTCATCTGGGTACCGACCACTCCGAACTTCACCTCTCGCCAAGCGCCGCACGTGACGTCATTCCCGAGTTGCCCCAGGTCTGGGATGAACCCTTCGCCGATGAATCGCAAATACCGACCTTGCTTGTTGCCAGGCTCGCTCGTCAGCACGTCACCGTAGCGCTGTCGGGCGACGGTGGTGACGAGTGCTTCGCAGGATACGGCCGCCACTTCATGGCGGAGCGGCTGAAACGACACCTGCACCTGCCCCGACAACTGCGCCGAACCTTGGCGGCGGGGGCAGGTTTTTTCGCACGCGCCGGACGTGACGATGCCGTTGGCAAACTGCCGCTCTCTGCGAGCGCGAGGCATTTTATCCGGAGCGACCGAATGGAACGCCTCGCCCGGCTGCTCACGGCATCGAACGAAGACGAATTGTTTCAGCGGCTGGCGCGGCCACAGGCTGAAAACTTGGGATATCAGCGGCCGACACAACCAACCCACGGCTACGGCGGTCCGCCGCTTGACGACCTGCTCTCCCGTCTTCTGTACGATGACATGGCGGGCTATTTGCCTGGCGATATCTTGGTGAAGCTGGACCGTGCCACCATGGCCAACAGCCTTGAGGGTCGGTGTCCGCTGCTTGACCACCGCGTTGTCGAATTCTCCTGGCGGCTGCCATCCAACATGAAAGTTCGTGATGGCGCCGGCAAATGGATCCTTCGCCAATTGCTACGCCGCTATCTCCCGCAGCACCTGATCGAGCGTCCGAAACAAGGCTTCGATGTCCCTATCGCTGCATGGCTGCGGGGTCCGCTGCGCAACTGGGCCACCGATCTTCTCGCCGACATGCGAACCGAAAGCAGTGACGTATTGGACACCGCGAAGATCGACGCCTGCTGGCGCGATCACATTGATGGCCAGAACCGCTCGCGCGAATTGTGGTCCGCGTTGATGTTCCAGGCCTGGCGGAGCAAGGCCAATCGGCAAGCACAGCAAACCGGCCCAACTCATGAACTCGACCTGGCAGGAGTGTAAGATGGTAGGTTCCGCAATCAGCCCGATCCAGCTGCCACGGGTCAATCAACTACCAGCACCGGTTCTTGAAGGCAGAGTGCACGTGCGGTCATTGCGTGAATATGTCGAGCCGCCCACCGCGTCGCGCCAACTCTTCGTGATTTTGGCAAGGAGAAAATGGTCTATTGTTGCTTTCGCTGTGTTGGGCGGCTTGTTGGCGGGGTTGCTGGGAAGCCTTCGACCAGTTCTCTACGAGTCAACAACCCAGCTTATCGTCGACGCCCCCTCGCGCGGTTCACTGCCCGTCGGCGCCCCGTCTTCGCAGGACCTCGTTGATTCAAGCATAGATGACCACATCACGATGCTATCGTCGCAAGATCACCTGCGCCGCGTCATGGCGGCACTGCGCAAGACAGGTGCGGCGGAAACCGGACAGGACAATTCCGCTAGCAGGAATTCCCGGCTTGAACCGTCTGCCACCCCTCCCCCGAGGACACGCTCGCTTGCCGGCGGTCTACTGGACCGGCTGTGGCCAGGGGCGGACCAGGCAGCCAACGGTCCACAAGCCGAGGATGCCTCCGAGTTGAGAGCTTTGCGGCGAGGCATGCGGGTCGGGCAGGAGCTGCGATCGAGAGTAATCTCCGTCGCTTTCGCCGATGACAGCCCCGCGCGGGCGGCGCTCGTGGCCAACACATTCGCTCAGGTTTATGTCGACACCCTAACGAAGAAAAGGCAGGCATCCGACCAGCAAGAGCTCGATGCAATCACCGCCAGTCTGCCCGGGCTGCAAAATGATCTGCAGGCAGCGGCTGACCGCCTTGAGAAATATCGGCTGAGCCACGGAGCCGTCGACCAAGGCTCGGCGGACAATGCAGCCAGGGAACGGGCCGACCTCAGCCAGCAATTGTCGATGTCAAAGGCGGATCTCGCCGCCGTGGAATCTCGGCTACGGTACGTCCAGCAGCTTCGAGAGCAAGCGGCCACTCTCATCACCCTGGCCGAAGCTATTGGCGCGCCTGAACTTGCCGACCTTGCGGCTCGACAGGCTCTCGCGCCGGCAGACCAGGAACTCAGAGCCACGACGCAAAGCAAGATCGAACAAGGCGTCGACAAGATTGCTGCCGATGCAAACATTTTCCGTGCACAGATCGCCGCTCTCGAAAGCCGAAAGAACATCCTGGATGCGGTCATGGCCGACACCGCCAGCCGGCTTTCCGGTTTGCGGGCTCTCGAGCCGCAGGTCAGCCTGCTGACGCAGCGATATAACGAACTCCTGGGTCGACAACAGGATTTGACGCGGCGTATCGGAGTTCCCTCGGCTGGAATTTCGATCCTGTCTGCGGCTTGGCCGCCGACTATCCCGCAGACATTGCCAGCCATCTTCCTGGTTCCCCCCGGGATGATCCTATTCGCTATCCTTGGGGCGATGTACGTCACGATGCGCAATCATTTTGACCGGACTTTCCGTGGCGAGGCCGAGGCGGAAGCGGTGCTCAAGGTTCCATGTATGGGGCAGATCCCCGAAGCATGCGGAATGCATGCCAAACAACTGCGAAACCTCGTGCTGGGGGAGCGCAGGTCCGCATATAGCCGCGCCGTGACGTCGTTGCTGATCGCGGCGGCACCAAATGCGCTAAGGGCTCGTTCGTCGTACACGGCGCTTGTCACCTCCAGCGTGCCGCAGGATGGCGGGACCGAGCTCGCGTGGAGCCTGGCGCTCGCCGGCACGCGACTGGGCGGTCGAGTCCTGTTGGTCGATCTTGAACGCAAGGGCGTTCAGCTCACGCTCGAGTTCCTGCACCAGTTCAGCGAGCGCAAGAACCGCCATTCCTTCGCTGACTATGTTTGCAATCGCTGCGACCTGGAAGGTGCCGTTGCCAGGCTGCATGAAATCGGGATCGACGTGATGACCGCCGCTCCGTCGGACGACCTGCTGGCGCTGCTATCATGCGAGGACGGAGGCAAAGTGATGGCGGATCTGCACGCGACCTATCGCATCGTGATCATAAACCTGCCGTCGGCGCTGGGGCGGCCGGAAGCCAAATTTCTGCCAGGATGGGCGGACGTGGTTCTTTTCGCCATCCGGTGGAGGAAAACGCCACGCACCCTCGCTCGCGGGGTGCTGGAACTCCTTCAGGGCAACGGTTCTCTTGCAATACCTGTCGGCAGTGTCCTCACGCGAGTGAATCTGAAGAAACATGCCGGATATCGGCTCGAGGACAGCGCTGACCTCTTGCGCGAGCAAATAGCATGACGGCCACAGGCTCGTCCTTGGGCTACGTACGATCCGGGGGCGGTTCATCCAGGGAGCGGCCAGGACGATTCACGGTGCAGCCTGTCAGCAGAGCGCGTCATTCAGGTGAATGATGGCAAGGTCCGGTGTGCATCGTAGGCTCCGGCAATCCCCGATATTTGCCTCCCTCGGAAGCGCGAACCGATGGCACCAAGCGACCTTCTGAGACCCAAGACGGTTCCTGCGGCCGGCACAGCCATCATCGTTGTTCGGCCGAGCCCGATCGGCTCGATCATTCGTGCGGCAAGCGGAGTGTCGGCAATGGCGATTGTCGGCCAGCTCACCCTTCTTGCTGCAATCCCGGTTTTGGCGCGGCTCTATTCGCCGGCTGATTTCGGCGTCTTTACGATTTACCTGTCGATCGTGAATATACTCGCCGGGGTCGCGGCATTGCGCTTCGAGGCTTCGCTCTATGGGGTCAAGGGGAGCGCGCAGGCCTATGTGACGGTCAAGCTTGTTCTCTTGGCTGTGTTCGTGACGACCGTCCTGGCCTTTTCGGCCGGACAGATGCTGTCGAACCTTGCTCCCGATCGCCTCGGCTCGCTCGCCTGGCTCATTCCGATCGGAATGGGAGGCGCAGGTCTGGTCGAAGCCATGAACTGCTGGAGTCTGCGTGCCGGGCTTTTGCGCGATTTTGCTCTCGGGCGCCTGATCCTGCCGGCGAGCATGGCTGCACTGCAATTGGTTTTCGGCATCGCCCACCTCGGCGGCGAAGCCATGATCCATGCGCATATTCTGAGCCAGTTCGTCTTCATCGGGGTGATCGGCTATCGGGTGATGAGTTGGGAGGATTTGCGTGGCATCGCCTGGGCACCTTGGCGTGCGGTATTGGAAAAGGCTCGGCGGGAATACAAATTTCCTCTGTTCGATATTCCCGCAACGCTCGCGAGCATAGCAATCAACAATCTTCCAGCAGTCCTTGTCGGCGGGCTGTTCGGCACCGCATTTGCCGGATATTTGGGCGTGGCCGCGCGGCTGGTCACCGGTCCGGTGACGCTGATCGCCACACCGCTCAGCAATGTTTTTGTCGCCGAAGCAAACCGGAACAGCAATCGTGGACACCTGCTTGGTGTGGCGCGCGGGCTTCTCCTGCTGGCCGCCGCCTTTACCGCGGTGCCGATCTTGCTGCTCGGCCTCGCCGCGCCTTATGTGGTCGTTCCGCTTCTGGGCGAGCCTTGGATGCCCACTGCGGAAATCATGACCGCACTGGCGCTGATGGGCGCGGCACAGGCGTTGTCGACTCCGCTCAGCGACGTTCCCGCTCTGTTACGGCGGCAAGGAACAAGACTGGTCATCGACCTCGCACGGGCGGTTCTCGTGTTTGGCCCGCTGCTCGCCGGCGCCCAGGCGGGCTGGCAGCCAGTCACCGTCATCTATTTCATGGCCGCCGGCGGCGCGTCGGGTTTCGCTCTGAAAATGGCAGCATCACTCTACCTGTTGACCCACGACCCTCAACCAGCAGGCGCTGCAACGTGCGTCCAACATGAATGTCTCGAGGAAAAAACACCATGAATTCGTCGTCGATTGACAACCTTCAAGCGGCAGTTGCGGTCACCCAGCATGACCGGGCCGATGTCTCATGGTCACGCCCTTTCATCTCGGTCGGGATACCAACCTTTCGTCGACCGGATACGATCCGCAGGGCGATCGACAGCGTCTTGGGCCAGGATTACTCCGATTGGGAGTTGTTCGTGAGCGACGACGAGGGACCGGAGGGCGAGACTTGGGCTATCGTGACCGACTACGCACGGAGCGAACCTCGCATCCGCATTATCGAAAACAGTCGAGGTCGCGGTCAGGTGGAGAACACCAACAACGCTATGCTGGCTTGCTCCGGACGATGGATCAAGTTGCTGCATGACGATGACTGGCTTGCGCCAGGTGCACTCAGGACATTCGCCGAAGTTGCCAAACAGTATCCCTCAGTCGCCTTCATGACGTCAGCCGCAAACATAATCGAGGACAAGCGAGTGCGATTTCGCCAAGTCCCCAAGGAGCAGGAACCGATCTCGCTTTATTCCAGCCAGCAGTGCCTGATGGACCTCTATCTGGTGCGTGCGACACGCTGCCTGGGGATTATTCCATCCACATTGTTGATCAACAGCGACGTCATTCGTGCCGGCTGCTTGATGCGCACGCACAAAGAGATTCCGGCCGGAGTGGATCAACTGTTCTTCGTCGATCTAGCCAGCCATGGGGACATGGTGGCGATAAGCGATCCGCTTACCTTTTACGATGCGACGAACCATCCAAGCATTACAACGTCAAAGAGTTTCCGCGAGGTCGACGAAGTGACCCTCGCCGTCAAGCAGCTTAACTGGAATCTCATCAAGGACCGCAACCATCTCCCGCCTCCCGAGACATTGCTGCGGGCATTGCGGGTTGCTCGTATTCCCATGAGGTTCCACCAGCAGTCCTGGTTGACCACGTTCCTGGACGGGATTCAGATCTTCCGGCCTTCCGTCATGAAGGTGGCGGGCTGGCACGTGCTTAACCACGTGTTTGCAATCCGCCCAAGATTGGGCCGGGTGCGCACACGACGGCGGTAGGGTGAGTCTGGCGGACAAGCACGCCAGCAACAGATTGCGCGCGCACAAGCCTGTTGCGCGCGCGCATGGTACGGCCGTTACCTCACGGCAGGACGCATATGCGCCCAAGAAGAGCTACCAGTTCCGCCTGGCGCCGAGTTTCGGTCTTGGCGAACAGCGACGCCAGCTGTGACCTTATCGTGGTCCGGCTCAAGCGCCGCTTGCGGGCTATCTCCAAAGGGGCATCGCCCTGCGCCAAGCGCAGCGCGAGTTGCGTTTCGGCACTCGTCAGACCAAACATTCTTTGCAGCGTCTGGGGATTTGGCCCGGACCTGTTTTCACGATCCAGCAGCGCCACGATACTCGTCGCGTCAGGCGTTGCTATGCCCTTCTCGTTCAAAACCAAGGGCCTGTCGCCCATGCCGCGGATCACCACCCATGAAAGCGTGCCGGGAAGAAAATTCCCCGGCACGTTTGCGATCAGCCGCCTCAGAGCAACCGACACCTTGCCGGCCGTATCAGCTGCCTCGCCCTCGCGCTCCAAGGTGTTTTGAGCGGCTGAATTCCACTCCATGACCTTCCTGTCGCTGTTCAGGATCAGATAGCCACACCCGATGCGATCAAGCATTCCCACAACAGATGCAAGGCTGCTCTGCTTTGGCTCGACGGCCACGCCGTCGAACCTTTGTGGTGCTTGGTGCCAGGCGGAACCATGGCCACCCTGCGTTCTCAAGGCCGAGACGGGCTTTCCCCCGAAACCTCCATATTGGCGACCAAGAACTCCATCATCTTGCCTACCAAC
>NZ_RZTC01000001.1:96276-213510 GCF_004023165.1 Mesorhizobium sp. M7A.F.Ca.MR.176.00.0.0
TTTCTTACCTCCCGCAAAACGGCAACGCCCCCTAGTCAAAAGGAGGTGCCTTAAACATGTCAGTCAGGTCGCTTGGAGAGTTGCGGTCAGATCCGCCCCCGACATCGGACAAAATGCGCGCTACAATCCCGGGGAACAATCCTGCGGTCGGACTAGTCTGTACGCTTTTCGGTCTAATCTCGACGGACTAGTCAGAAGGTTCTAATCTGGCACATGCGTTTGCATTCGCTCAGTTTGCACCCGAACAGCTCAAGCAAGTTGCTAACCCACCTTGCCTCGATGTCGCTCCTGATCGCGACACTTGCAGTGGAGACAGCGCTGCCGGCGTCTCTGGCATACGACATCGGCTTTTTTGAGTTTGTTCCCACCATTATTGCCATCTCATATCTCGAAGATCGCCTGGTCGCCCTTGCGGCAACGTTTGTGATGGCGGCTGTCGGCTTGTTGGCGCGGGATATCCTGAACAATCCAATTGACGTCGAGGTTTGGATTAGGGCCATTCTGCTGCTGGTTGCAGGCGGGATGATCGCCCTGACTTTCCACCGGCAGAGGCAGGACTACCGCACCCTTTTGCAGGTTGCAGAGGCCAGACTCGTGGCCTTGGAGGCAACCGAAAACAGCTATCGCTGGGCATTCGAACGTGCCGCCATTGGCTTTGCCAACATGAGCGAGAACGGAGAGTTGCGACGGTCCAACAAACGTCTTTGTGAGATGACAGGGTATGTCGAGGAGGAGCTTTCGAGTCTGCCGCTCAGGGCACTCGTCCATCCTGACGACAACCACACTTTGGCGGAAGCGTTGACTAGCCTCAAAGACACGACTTCTTTCGGCTCGGAGATCCGTCTCCTGAGAAAGGATGGCACGGTTTTGTGGACAAGATTGGCGCTGTCTTTGGCCGTGCCAGCCGATGCTCTCCCTCAAAGCATCTTTGTAATGGTGGACGATATATCTGGAGAGCGAACCGCCCGCGAGGCACTCCAGGCTCAAAAGGAATGGTTGGACCTGGCACTGTCGTCCAGCCGATTGGGAACGTGGCGTATAGATTTCGAGAGCGGGTCCGTGAATGGCTCAGCCGCGTTCTGGGAAATGATGGGACTGGCACCCGCGCCGAGCCGTCCATTGCAGGAATTGGCCGCGGTCGTTCACCCGGCCGACTTGCCTAATCTGGCGGCCCCGGGAGAGCTTGCATCAGGCGCCAACTATGATGCGGAGATCCGCATCAGGCGAGCTGGCGGGCATATCCGCTGGATTGCTCTTCGGGGCCGGGACGAATTGCGCGACGGTCGTGCACAGCGAATAGGAGTCGCCGCGGATCTCACCGATCGACGCATAACCATTCTGCTGCGGGCTGCGGCGAAGAAGCGAGAGCGGGCCATGCTTGAACAGCGCCATAGGCTCAACAATCTGTTTCCGGTGATCACGGCGCTTGTAAATATGGTCGGTGCCCCCGACAACGATATTGCCCGTTACAAGCAGACACTGATCGAAAAAATCGGCGCACTCCAGGCGACGCATCTGCTTCTTTCACGCGATGGCAGCCTGTCGGCTTCCCTCCGTGACCTCATTGCTCAGGAATTGCAGCCCTATATGGGGACGCACAACATTTCGATCAGTGGACCCGAAGTAAAAATGGCAGAGGGTTCGGCTGAGAGCTTCGCAATGATCGTTCACGAACTTACGACCAATTCCGTGAAGCATGGGGCTCTCGGCACTCCGGCAGGCCGGATCGAGGTCGTGTGGCAATTCGCAGCCCAAGAGCCCGGCGCCGACATAGTGTTTGAATGGTCGGAATCGGGAGAGCGCCGGGTCTCCACCTCGGCTCGGCGTGGCTTTGGGTCGTTGATTATTGGAGCTGACGGTGAACCTATCGTGGGCCACTCTTCCAAGCTTGAGATGCTGGATCACGGACTGAAATATTCGGTCCGGCTGCCGCCAAAAGCAATCGGCGCTAGTTGACGTCTCTGGCGGCCCATGTCTTCAGCAGAACCGCGGCCTCTGTCCGATTTCGTGCCCCAAGTTCGCGCAGGACGGCGGCGGCATGAATCTTCGTCGTCGCTTCTGCAATTTCAAGAGAGCGGGCAATCTCTTTGTTCGAGTAACCCTCGGCCATCAACCTGAGGACTTCCTTCTGTCTGGACGTAAGCCTGCCCAGATTGTTGACGCTGGTGGTCCTGTGGGGCATTTGCGTGGGAGCCACGGATGGAAGGCGTACCGACTCCTTGGGCCTTTGTGAAAGAAGTGCCGGAACGTAAATACGGCCGGCCAGGATTTCGTTCACCGCCAGGACCACCTCCTCGTCCGTTTGGGACTTTACGATATAGCCATGAAGCCCAATCGAAAGGGCAGTCAGAATCTCGGCGCGTGAATCGGTCCCCGAAACAATTGCAAACCGTGTGTCGGGATGAGCCGGTAAGACGTCGCGAAGATCATCCTGACCCGACAGTCCCGGCATGTTCAGGTCGAGGATGGCGAGATCGACGGGCGCCCGATCTTCAAGCAGGCTTAAGACGGTATCAAAACACGCCGCTTCGAATATTTCCAAGTCTGGCATGCCGGCCATCAATGCCAGTCGCAGCCCACGACGATACAGGCCGTGATCGTCGGCGATGATAATACGATACATGAACCACCCACCTTTTGGCAGCCCCGCATGTGTCCCTAGCTGCCGAAACCTCCGTCTGGATGGACCGTACGGTGACCCAACACAGATCAGCCGCCCGCTGATCCCCCGTATGTCGACGCTCGCCGCCGCCCATCCGCATATTTCAACTTTCTAATATAGCTTACACTCGCACGCATTTCAGGGCCAGATATTGAAGTGTTTTTTTCGTACGAATGGTAGCGATGCCCTTCCGAGAAGGTCGTTACCGGCGCCGGACATGCGCACAGCAGTTGCCAGTCGAGCGGCTACAGCTCCCCAGCGCTGATTGATTGCCCTGCCGCGCCATGCCCTGCCGGCTGGAATATTGAAATCAAAAGGCCGGGAAAGTGCCATTCAAATGCACGACGACGCCTTCTCGGGCGCCACTTACCATCGCTGCACTCCGGAGAGGCGAAGCCAACACTGGCGTACCTTCCGGCCGGGTGGGCTGGACCCATCACACCGCGACAGTCGTATCAACAGGAGGACGAGATGAAAGCGGTCATTCAGTGCGGTGGAATGGGAACACGCCTTCGGCCTTTCACATCCATCTTGCCCAAGCCTCTCATGCCGATCGGTGCTCGACCGGTTCTTGAATTGCTTTTGAAGTGGCTGCGACGGAACGGCATTCAGGATGTCTACGTCACGACCGGCTATCTGGGGCACTTGATCCGCACCGTATGCGGAGACGGATCACAGTGGAATCTAAGGATACGCTATACCCAGGAGTTGGAACCTCTCGGCACTATTGGCCCGCTCTCCCTGATCAGGGAGGAACTGGACGAGCCGTTCATTGTTCTCAATGGGGACGTACTTACCGATCTCAGTCTCAGCCGGTTTGTGGCGTCACACCGCACTCATACGGATCCAGTCACCATAGCCACAGCTTCCCGCATCATCAAGATGGACTTCGGCGTCATCGACGAGGTCGGCAATACTGTCCAGGTATTTCGCGAAAAACCGACGCTGTCTCATCTGGTAAGTATGGGTATATATTGCATGAATCCAGATGTTTTTCGTTTTATACCTGACGGCATCGCCTTTGGATTCGACGACCTCATGCTGCAGATGATGCAAAACGGCACGAATGTGCACGTCTACAAACATGACGGGCTTTGGCTGGATATCGGACGCGTTGAAGATTTTCAAAACGCACAAACCATCGCCTGGGAAGAGCAGTCCGCATCGATCGAGGTCTCGGCAGCGGCCGCTTGAGGGCTGAACGCCCTGCCGCGCCAATATGAGGAGGTCGTAATGCTCTTGGTCAGCGCTCCTATTCTTGGCTTTCCGGAAAAGGCAGCCCTGGCCAAAGTTGTCGACAGTGGGTGGCTGACGATGGGGGACCAGGTAAGAGCCTTTGAAGAGGCCTTCGCAGCCGTGCATGGTGCGGTCGATTGCGTCGCCGTCAGCTCTTGCACCGCCGCCCTGCATCTCATTCTCCATGGACTTGGGATCGGCCCCGGAGACGAAGTGCTGGTTCCCTCGCTGACCTTCGTGGCGACCGCGAATGCAGTGCTCTACGTAGGAGCAACACCGGTATTCGTCGACATAGAGTCGGCCGAAGTGCCACTGATGTCCCTAAGTGACGCGGAGGCCAAATGCACCGGACGTACCAAGGCTGTCATTCTCGTCCACTTTGCCGGCTATCTTGCCGACCGGGAAGAATGGCAGAGATTTGCCCGTGTGCGAGGACTGCATATCGTCGAGGATGCCGCGCATGCTCCCGGCCTTAAGGAGGTGGGGACTTACGGTGCGGCCGCGGCCTTCAGCTTCTACGGCAACAAGAACATGACCACCGCGGAAGGTGGGGCCGTTATTGCCCGGGATGCACAGCTCCGTGAAACGATCCGCCAGGCTCGCGGACATGGAATGACCAGTGGCACACATCAGCGGTTGAACAGCCGCACGCCGCAATACGACGTGACGATGCTCGGTTTCAATTATCGCATGGACGAGTTGCGCGCCGCTATTGGCTTGGTCCAACTTCAGAATCTGCAGGAATGGAATGAAATCCGGCGCATATTGGTCGTCCTCTATCGGCGTCTGATCGCAGATTATTGCTCCGCTGTGACAGTCCCGTTCGGCAAACCGCGGACCTCGGCGTACCACATCATGCCTGTCCTCCTGCCACATGACGTCGACCGGCAAACGGTGATCGACCATCTGCGAACGAAGGGGATACAGACTACAATCCACTACACGCCCGTGCACCAGATGACACTTTATCGCCAAATGTTCACTGAAATCCATCTGCCGAAGACCGAGGACTTCGCGCAGCGGGAATTGACGATTCCACTACACCCGCAAATTACGGCAAGTGCGATCGAGTCGGTGGTTGTTGCATTAGCCACCGCGATTGAAAGCAGCGGGCGTGCGGGAGCCGCGGCATGAACGCACTCGACGTGACGATGCATCGGCCCGCCGTCGCTGGCACCAGCCACGGAATTGCCAGACGCGCGATGGACATCATCCTCGCTGCAGCAGCGGGAATGGTACTCGCTCCACTAATGCTCCTGATTGCCGTTGCACTCTTTGTCGAAGGTGGTTGGCCGGTGTTTTTCGTACAGACGCGCCTGGGTGCCGGCGCAAAACCGTTTCGCATGTACAAGTTCCGCAAATTCAAGACGACAGCCGATCCTTTCGGCCTTGCGCTGACCATGAACGATGACAGCCGCATGACGCAGGTAGGCCGTTTTCTCGCGGCAACGAAACTTGATGAGCTGCCCCAACTGTGGAACGTTTTCACGGGGGACATGGCAATTGTCGGGCCGCGGCCGGAAAGCCTTGCCTTCGCCGATTGTTTCCGCGGCGGCAATGAAGCTGTCCTACAGTGGAAGCCTGGCCTGCTCGGCCCGACCCAGGTTCTCTTCCGTCACGAAGCCTGTTTTTACCCGCCCTCCCTTGATCCGCTCCTGTTTTATCGAGAGGTCCTGTTCCCGGCCAAGGCAACGATCGACCTCGCCTACTATCCGCGGCGCACGATTGCATCGGACCTCGTCTGGATAATGCGGGGCTTTAGGGCGGTTTTCGGCGTGTCCCTGCCTCCCGCGGCAAGTGGGTAGAGTTGGCAAGTGAGGAGAGTTGGCATGAATGGATTGTTGTTCGTTCGCCAGTTTGACGGCTCACACGATCGAAGGAGTGCACGGTCGTGAGCTATCGCGGCAGGAAAGTCCTGGTCACCGGTGCGGATGGATTTATCGGATCCCACCTCACGGAAGCGCTGGTGCGCGAAGGGGCCGATGTCACGGCACTGGCCCTCTACAACTCGTTCGACAGCCATGGCTGGCTGGATGATTTGCCCGACCACGTTCGAAGCCAGTTGCAATGCATTCGTGGCGACGTTCGTGACAGCGCGTTCATCAACCGGATCGTGCGCGGCCAGGCGGTGGTGTTTCATCTGGCTGCGCTGATTGCGATTCCCTATTCCTATGCGGCTGCCCAATCCTATGTGGAAACCAATGTGCTGGGTACCGTGAATGTCCTTGAAGCGGCACGCCACTGGGAAACCGAGCGCATTGTGCATACGTCCACGAGCGAGGTTTATGGCACCGCTCTGACCATGCCGATCCACGAATCCCACCCGTTGCAGGGACAGTCCCCCTACTCCGCATCCAAGATCGGCGCGGACATGATGGCGGCGTCTTATGCCAGGTCCTTCGATGTGCCGGTGGTAATCCTGCGGCCGTTCAATACATACGGGCCGCGCCAGAGCGAGCGGGCCATCGTGCCGACCATCATAAGGCAGGCTCTGGACGAGAACTGTCCGGCGATCATGGTCGGCGACACCAGCCCTATCCGCGACCTTACCTTTGTGGAAGACACTGCGGCGGCATTTGTGGCGGCAGGGGCCGCCGAGCTTGAATTTGGCCATGCCTACAATGCCGGCAGCCAGCGCGCCATCAGTGTCTCGGACGTTTTGGAGTTGGTGCTCGAGTTGAGTGGCACCAGGAAACCGGTCCGTCGCGACGAAAGCCGGATGCGGCCGCAGAACTCCGAGGTTCGCGCGTTGCTCGCCGATTCCTCGAACCTTGAAAGTAAAGTCGGATGGCGGGCGCATACAAGCCTGCGTGACGGTCTGGAAAGAACCATCGAGTGGTGGCGTTCGCGCCTCAGCGAGGGCCGCGTCCGTCGCGAAATGAGCTATATGACATGACCTTTCCGCGGCTCATACCGGCTGTGCTGCTGATGGCCGCTCTGCTGGCGCTGCACACAGCCGGAAACCGGCCGAGCGGTGCGGCAGGCACGCAGCCGGCAATGGATCTGCCCGCTTACCTGAAACCTGCAACCGATCCGGCGACAGGGATCAGCTTCACTCGGATCACCAAGCCCGGAGCTCTTGGCGGCGGAATTGTCTGCGGCAAAATATATTGCAGTCATCGGTACTCGAGCGCGCAAGCGTGGAATGCCGATCAGAGCCTCCTTGTCCTCATGAACGGCTGCAACGGCATGTGCTTCCTCGACGGGAAAAACTACGTTCCTTTGTTCCATCGCAACAAGCCGGGTGAGTGCGAATGGCACCCTCGAAACGCGGATCTGATGATTTGTGTCGATGATCAGAAGATCTCGACCTGGGCGCCCCGCAGCAATCGTGAGGACATAGTTTTTGCCGCTGCGAAATATCGGGATCTCAAATTCGGCCCGTCCAAGGGAAATCCAAGTCGTGACGGCAGCCGCATTGCCGTACGCGCGACCCGCGATGATGGTGCTGCCGTCGCCTTCGCATATGATCTCGACCGGCGTCTGAAATACCCGGACATCAATCTCGCCCAGGTTGCCGGAACGACCAGTTCCTGCACCATTTCTCCGCTTGGAGAAAACATCCTGTGTTTCCAAAACCTGGCCGACGGCACCGAGCAGCGAGCCATTTTCGCAATCGACGGCACCTTGCGCCAGACGTGGAAGGACCATCATCGGCCCGGCCATGGCGATATGACTCTCGACGCGGACGGCAGCGAAATTTACGTCGGAATCAGCAAATCCAGCCCGGACAAATATCAGGTGATCAAACGTCGGCTGTCCGATGGAAAGGTCACGTCGCTCATGAAGTTCGGCGAGGCCGAGCATGCGTCGCTGCGCGCTTTGGACCGGCCCGAATGGGCATTCATGAGTTACGGGGGCAATCCCGAGGAGGTTCGAAGCCAGCCGGACTGGGCTCCATACTCGCGCGAGGTGATCGCGCTGCGTGTCGACGGCAGTCGAGAGGTCCGACGGATCGTGCAGACGCGGAACGCTCCGTTCGATTATTGGAGCGAGACACACGCCTCCCCGTCCCCTGATGGGTCGCAAGTGATCTGGTCTAGCAATTGGGGGGTACCGGGCGGACCGGTCTACGAATTCGTCGCCCATCTCGATTGGCCGCCGCAGCCGGTTCTGAATCAAAAGGAGATTGCCACCAATGGCCTTCGTTAGCCGAATTTCCTTTGCAGCACTTGTCGGATGCCTGGCCTTGAGCAGCGCAACCGCGGCCGAAGCGCCGGCCGCCTACAAGCTCTCCCCCGGCGACACGGTGGAGATAGGAATTGCCTCCATAGCGGAACGAACGCAACGCGCGGTTGTCCAGATGGATGGCTCGATCGCGCTGCCCGAGTTCGGGATGATCCCGGTTGGCGGGTTGACGCCGGCCGAATTGCAGACGCGCATGGAAGCGGTGCTGCCAACCAAGATCGTCCACCAGCGTCTGCCTGATGGACGGGAGCAAATGATCGTCATCAAGCCGAGCGACGTCACGGCCGTGATCGCGGAGTACCGGCCGATCTACGTGACTGGCGATGTGCTGACGCCAGGGCAGCAGGCTTACCGGCCACTCATGACAGTCCGGCAGGCGATTGCGGTCGCCGGCGGTTTCAGCCTTCTGCGGTCGCGGGCAAGCCAAAGCGGACCTGATCCCGTTGATCTGCGACGCGACTACGAGTCGATCTGGGGGGATTACATCAGGGACTACTTTCATGGCGCCCGCATCCGCGCCGAACTTCAGAACCAGGCAGAATTTGACATGCAGCCGCCGCAGGGCTCGCCCCTGTCGAATGTATTGATATCGGCGGTCGCGCAGGCGGAAGCGGAGGGTCTCAGAATTTCGCTGAACAATTTTCAACAGGAGCAAAGCTATCTCGACAAGACCGCCAAGGATGCCGAGGCTGAGGTCGAGGTTCTGCTCAAGCGCGAGCAGACGGAAGCGGCAGCGGTGAAACAGGATGAGGACGATCTGGCGCGGGTCACCAAATCGTTCGAATCGGGCAACCTGACCAACAGCAGGCTCGCCGATGTCAGACGTGCGGTGCTGATGTCGTCGAGCCGGGCGCTCGAGACCTCGGTCGAACTCATGAGAACGCGGCGCCAGCAGGAAGACTTCGTCAGGCAGCAGGAACGCAATGAAAATCAACGAAGGATCGGCCTTCTGAACGAGTTGAGGGACACCGACCTTCGCCTCGCCGAGACCACTGCAAGGCTCCACGCAGCCAGCCAGAAGCTTCAGCCATCAGGGGCGTCCGCTCTTCCACTGCCGGTCGCCGGCGAAACCTTCCAGGCGCGGATCACAATAACCGGTGGAGCCGGCGACGCGTCGAGAAGTCGACCGGTCGACCAGGACACTGAGGTCGCGCCTGGAGACACCATCGAGGTGAGGTTCAGCAGCGACCTGCAGAGCGCGGCGATCCAGTAGTTACGCGACGTGAACCGACCCGGGAACGACGGTGGCTGATGCCTCGCCTCACGGCATGAAGACCCGGGCGACCTGAGAAATCGGGCATGGGCAAATCAAGAAAGCGGGGTTGTCGTGATTGGTGAAATAGATGTCGCCAGCGCCTACATCACCGGCCGCATCGGCTTCATGGGGCTGAAGTTGGTTGTCGCGCCCGGCGTGCTCGTCCCTCGCCCGGAGACGGAATTGCTCGGCAGCACCGCCCTCAATGTGCTTCGTGAACTTAATCGGCCGGTCCCGCGTGTCGTGGACATGTGCTGCGGAGCGGGCAATCTCGCCTGCGCCATTGGATACAAGGTCCCCACCGCGCGCGTCTGGGCGAGCGATCTCACTGACAGCTGTGTCGAAACCACCTGCCGGAATGTCGCCCATCTTGGCCTGGCCGGACGCATTTCGGTGCTGCAGGGCGACCTGTTCAATTCCTTCTCGGGTCTAGAGCTCGAAGGCACGATCGATCTGGTCGTTTGCAACCCGCCTTACATCTCCGAGAAGCGGCTCGAAAACGACCGCGCGCATCTGATGGAACTTGAACCACGTGAGGCGTTCGCTGCTGGGCCTTACGGCCTGAGCATTCATATGCGGGTGATCAAGGAGGCGCGGCGCTATCTGCGGCAAGGTGGTATGCTGCTTTTCGAGGTTGGGCTTGGCCAGGACCGGCAAGTCATGAATTTGGTTGAGCGTTCCAAAGCCTACGAGAGCATTCGCACGGTTGCGAACAAAGCTGGTGAAGCCAGGGTGGTTTGTGCACGGGCCAAAGCGCCAGTATGAGCCGCGCCATGGGTTGCGCGCTCGGTTGGGAAGACGCCCTTAAACCGTAGCCCGGCGATCAGTTTTCCTTGCTGAGGACGTAACGTGCAATTCCCTGGATGGAATCGAAATTCTCAGGCAGAAGTTCATTGTCCTCGACAGTGATGCCGAATGTCTCCTCGACGAAGCCGATAACTTCAAGCACTCCAGTCGAGTCTATGATGCCCTGGTCGAGCAACGACGTTTCAACCTCCAGCGCACGCGGGTCGGCCACGTAGAAGTTTGACGCCAGAAAGGCGCGTATCTGATCGCTGTAGGTGTCAATTCTGTTGTTCGTGCTCAGCATTGAATTGGCCTCCGATCCAAATGATTTCCAGGTGTTCGCTTTATGAAAGCGCTATTTTCTTGAGCTTGCCCGTGTCCGTCATCGGTAGACTGGACACAATCTGGATGGACTTCGGAATCATGAAGTTTTCCAGCCGCTTCTGACATTCCATCCGCAGCTGCTTTTCGCCCATGATCGTTCCTTGCTCCATGACGACAAACGCTTTCACTGCTTGCCCTAGCAGGTCGTCGGGAACTCCAACGACCGCGGCTTCCCGTACTCCCGGGATTTCCATCAGCACGTTTTCGACTTCCCTGGGCGCCACCTTTTCTCCCCGCGATTTTATGATCTCATCGCTGCGGCCGACAAAATAGAGGTAGCCTTCCTCGTCCATTCGGCAGTAGTCGCCGGTGTACAGAACCTGCTCGCCGGGCGAAGGGCCAGGCTTGAGCTTCCTCGCGGTAGCCTCCGGCTTACCCCAGTAGCCCTTCATGACCGTTGCCCCGCGAATGACCAGCTGGCCGACGACATTGGGACCGACCCTTCGGTCATCCTCATCGACAATCCACATTTCGGTGTTCGGGATGGCGATCCCCACGCTCAACGGTTTTCGAGCAAGATCTTCCGGCGGAAGATAGGTGCAGCGTTTGCATTCGGTCAGGCCGTACATCGAATAGATGCGAGCATCGGCAAACAGTTCCTGGAGCAGGCGAATGTGCTTGAGCGGCAGTGCCGCGGCAGTGTTCGTGACATACCTTATGCTTGCAAAATCATCTGCCTTCAGCGTCTTGAGATCCGACAGCGCGGCAAAGATGGTTGGCACGCCGGGAAAGCCTGTAACTCTCTCCCTTTCGATGATCGCAAGTATCTGTGCGGGGAAGGCAAACGAGCGCTCGAGGACCAAGCGCGCCCCGGTACGGAATGCCATTATCATCTGATAGAGGCCGTAGTCGAAGGCCAGGGGCAAGACATTGAGGATCACATCGTCTTCGCCAAGTTCGAGGTACGAGGCAATCGACGTGCAGGCTGCCATCATGTTCCTGTGCGTCAGCATCACGCCTTTGGGTTCGCCGGTCGAGCCCGACGTGTAGATGATGGCTGCGAGATCGATATCGATGCGGCGGCGGGCCGGCGCTTTGCCGTGGCCGGCAGCCGCCTCATCCCAGCGCACGGCATGCGGCAATCCCCGGAGCTCGGCGACGTCCACCGGACCGGAGACGATGAGCCGCCGCAGCGACGGACAGTTACGCGCCGGTTCAGTAAAGATTGCCTGCAAATGTTTGTCGGTGATCAATGCTGCCGGCAGGCAATCGTTGAGCAAATACCCCAGCTTGTCGCTCTTGGTGAGCGGATTGACGATGCACACAACGGCGCTCGCCTTGAGAACCGCCCAGAAGCTGACCACGGTCTCGACGGTGTTGTCGGCGAAGATCATGACGCGGTCACCGGGGGCGACCCCGGACGTGACGAGATGATGGGCGACCGCGTTGGAACGTGTCTCAAGCTCATCATAGGCGAGCCGGTGCCCGCCGCACACCAGCGCCACCTTGTCGCCGAGCCGGCCGGCCGAATGGCTGAGGTAGTCGTGCAGCAGAGGGACGGCGCCATGCATCATACCAGCACCTCTTCCCTGTGCAGGCGATCGACATCTATCCTGAGGTCGACCGCACGCCCGCTTGATGGACGGCTTGCGACAAACTGCTGATGGAGGAGCTGCGTCGACAGCACGCCGACCAGCGCCATGTTGTCCGAGTTGGACAGATCGCCATCGCCGGTCTTGGCAGCGCATTTGTCCAGCAGGCGCGCGACCGAGTTCGGATCAAAGACATTCGCCGCGCGCAGGGCAGTCTCCGAGAGTGCTTCGCGGACATAGGCGGGTGCGCTATCGCCCATGAAGCAAAGTGCGTTGGGCGCCCGGTAGGGCTGCTTCTTGCGGGCCACGACTTCCGCGGGGACGATCGATTTCGCCACACGCTTCAGCACGTGTTTCTCATCCAGAATGCGCAGCTTGTAGTCGGCCGGTAGCGAATTCGCCAAGGCCACGAGCCTGTCGTCCAGGAACGGGAAGCGCCCCTCGACGGAGTGGGCCATCAGCATCCTGTCACCCTGAGAGGAGAGCAGGTAGCCCGACATCAGCGTCCTGATCTCAAGATACTGGTCCTGCGCGAGAGGACCCCATCGTGGAAACTCTTCGGGCAGACGGCAGAGCAGGTCCGCCACTGCGTCGTGGCGCGCCGCTTCGGCATGCATGTCGGCCGAGAACAGCCGTTTGATGGCGCTGGTGGTGCGCCAGCGGGTGTCATGCGCGAAGCCGGGCGCGCCAAATGCATGAAGACCGTGTCCGAAGAACTGGCGCGCCATCGCCTGCTGCTTGACCGGCGAGCGGCTCAGATAGGGGTAGAGGCGTTCCAGCAGTCGCGCGCGGCGGGCGGATGCGGGCTGCCGCCCCCAGAAGCGGCGGACCTTGCCTTCCCGGAACAGGTCGTAGCCGGCGAACATCTCGTCGGCCCCCTCGCCGGTCAGCACGACCTTGATACCATGTTCGCGCACCAGCCTAGAGAGAAGGAACAACGGCGCCGGCGCCGTCCTGAGAATCGGACGCTCGGCGTGACGGATCACATCCGGGAAGATGTCGGCGATGTCACCGCGCGAAACCACCACCTCGTGGTGCTCGCCGCCGCTCGCACCGGCAACCAGCCGCTGGTAACGGGTTTCATCATACTCGGCGTCAGCAAAACGCAACGAGAAAGTCTGGAGCGGCGCGCCGGCGAAGCGCCTCCCGAGCATGGCGACAAGTGAGCTGTCGAGCCCGCCGGAAAGGTAGCAGCCGACCGGCACATCCGCCTTGACCATTCTAAGCGCCGTCGCGGCCTGCAAGGCGCCGCGCACTTCGTCCACCGCATCCTCCAGCGAGCCCCTGAAGGTGCCATGGGCCAGGTCCTCGCTCTCGGGATAGCAAGGTTTCCAGAAAGCGTGCTCACGAACGCTGCCATTGTCGTAGATGCGGACGTGGCCGGGGGTAAGTTCCTGTATCCCCTGAAATACGCCTTGCGGCGGTACGACCGTCCACAGCGTGAAAGTCTGGTCGACCCCCGCCGGATCGAAGGCCCGCGGTATCGCCGGGTCGGCTGCGAAGATGGCCTTAACTTCGCTGGCGAAATGCAGGCGGCCAGCGTGTTCGCACAAATGCAGCGGGCAGATGCCGAACCGATCGCGCGACAGGACGAGGCGGCCTGTCAGCGAGTCCCAGATGGCGAGTGCCCATTGCCCGTTCAGCCGCTCGAACGCGCCCACACCCCAGGCGCGGTAGGCATGCACGACGACCTCCGTATCGCTGCGGGTGCGGAAACGATGTCCCAGGGCTATGAGCTGGTCACGCAGCTCGACGTAATTGAAGATCTCGCCGTTGAAGACGATCCAGGTGGTATTGCCTGTGTCGGCAAGAGGCTGCTGTCCGGTCGAGAGATCGATGACCGACAGGCGGGTATGCGCCAGCCCCGCTCGCCTGTCGCGGTAAAGGCCGCTCTCGTCCGGGCCTCGATGGGAGAGCGCGGCTGCCATTCGTAGAAGCGCGGCTCGTGAAGGAGGCTCCGCAGCCGCGTTCAGCGCCACAATTCCGGCGATGCCGCACATGGGTCAGTCCCTGTCCATCGCAGCGGGCAGCTGTGGCCGTGCGTGAAGATAGCGTGCAGCGCGGCGTTTGCTGACGATATCCTTATAGACCTTCTCGACTTGCGCGGCAGTGAGGCCGGCGGCAGCGGCAACCACGCCGGCCGAAATTCCGTGATTCATGCCGTAGAGGCACAAATCCATCAGCTGATAGGGCAAGGCGAAGTAGAACTCCTCCTGGGTTTGCGCCATGGAAAACGTGTCCGTGGTCGGCGGCCTTGTTCGCACCTCCTGGTCAATACCAAGATATTCCGCCAGATGGTAAACCTGGGTCTTGTAGAGATGGACGATAGGCATCACGTCGGCGACGCCGTCGCCCTGCTTGACGAAGAAGCCTTGGTCGTATTCGAGCCGGTTCGGCGTGCCTGCCACTGCATAGTTGAGGCGGTCCGCGTGATAATATTCAGTCATCTTGCGAACCCGCTGCTTGTAGTTGGTGGCAGCGACGATCTGCAGGTAAGCCGCCGGCGACAGACGCACGGTGTCGATCTTTCCGTGCGGATCCTCGACCGTAAGGCGCGTGATATTGAGGCCGCTGCTCTCCAGCACCGATGCCATGACCAGCTTGCATTTCCAGCCTTCGCCATATCCAGGGACGGCAGTTCGGATGGCCTCGATCTGTCGGGCGTAGGCGCCGATGCCTTCAAGCGCCGGCTCGATATCTTCAAGGATTGTGTCGATGCCAAGCTGCCCGGCGACGCTGCGGCCAAGCCTCAACGAGTCGCCTGACGAATGGCGCTCCGGCATGAACAGGCCGAGCACCTTGTCCTTCCCGAACGCCCGTGCGCACAGCGTTGCGACGACCGAACTGTCGATGCCTCCGGAGAGCCCGACGACCACTCCGCGACGCCGTTGTGTGCCGAGAACCTGTTCGCGCAAAGTCTCGACGATGCGATCGATCTCCAGCCGGGCATCGAGCGCCAGCACATCGCTGCTGAATTCCCCGATCAGGTCGATGACACTGCCTCCTGTTGGCGTGACTCGACTGAAGAGTAGGTCTCGGTCACAGCGTTTTCGATGAGCGGGCGATTGATGGTCAGATGGGGCTCCACGACCATGTCGATGTGAGTGCCGGCGATCGGAATGACGTCCAGATGGACGAATGCCCGGTCCCACCCGAGTGCAAGCGGCATTCCGGGCCGCGCGCAACGGAACAAGGTGCCGGTGATCGGCAGTATCGGCCTGGGTTCTGCCAGCCATTGGAAGAAGGCGCGCGCCCGCAGAACCTCCTGCAGTTCCAGTTTGGTTCTGAAGCTCGTCGGGTTGAACTGACCCTCGGCATAGCGGTCGAGGAAGCTGGCAAGCCGGGATTCGCAGTGCATTTTGACCGCGACCTTGGCAAGCGCGCGGCACGCCACCCGACTAGCCGATATACGATTGGTTCGGATCCGGTGAAATGTCCGGGTAATGGTCTCCCAACGCTTGCTGCGCTCGCCGACCAGACTGGTATCCAGAATGCCCGTGAACGCTACCGCTCGCCCTTGATCAAGCAGACGCGCGGCAACCTCAAAAGCGACCGCTCCTCCGAGCGAGTGGCCAAGCAGGCGAACACAGCCGGTAGGCTGCACGCGGTTGATATGATCGATTGCAGCTTCGACCATTGCGGCGACAGTGTTCTGACCTTGCAGGATCATGCCCAGGGCCGGATATCTGATGGGAGACACCCTGGCGACCTTGCTTATTGCCGATGCGAACGAAGCAAGGCTCGGACCATAGCCGACCGAACCGGGGAAAAGGAAAAGCAGCGGAGGCTCGTGTTTCCAGGCGGGCGCGTGCTCTCCGCCTCCTTGAGCGGAAATGACCGCTGCAACCATCTCATCGAAGCTCATTCCAACCGTGAAGGCTTCCAATCCGAGCTCCTGCCCGATCGCGCTTTCGATTTCCATCACGCAATGGAGCAGCTTAAGCGAATCTCCCCCCGCTTCATCCCAGCACCCCAGGGCGACCCGCGTCTTAAGGACCTTGGTCCAGGCACGCCGTACTATCTGATGAGCAGGAACTTCATTTCCCGCATGGGCGATTTGCGGTGGGGGCGTTGTTTCCCGAACCGAAAGGTCGATTGCAGCCAGCGTTGCCATATCGATCTTTCCGCTGGCCAGTCGCGGTATCTCGGCGCTTGCATGGAGCCGCAGCGGGCAAAGCGCCGGCGGCAATTTTGTCCTGGCAAGTTGGCGCAGCTCGTCGCAAAAACTGGCTCCCGCCCCGCCGTGCGGGACGGCGAACGCAACCAGTTCATTCGCCGGGGTGACGATAACCACGGCATCCTTCACCGACGGCGCGCCACGCAGAACCCGTTCGAGTTCGGCCGGCTCAACGCGCCGCCCATTGACCTTTATCTGGCGCCCTTTGCGACCGATGATCCGCAACAGGCCATCACTCCCAATTTGCACAAGATCGCCCGTCGCAAAGATACGAAGCGTCTGGTCGTCGGGATCTATTTCAAACGGAACGACTGCCCCATTTTCCCAATATCCGAGTGCGACATACGGGCTTCTGATCAACAGTTCTCCGATCTTGCCGGGCTGAACCGGGTAACCCTCTTCATCGACAATCGCGAAGCCGATTCCCGGAAGCAGCCAACCGACGGGAGCTGAGGAATCGAATTCCGGCCAATCGTGCGGCAAGAACCACTGCGATCCAGTCGTTTCCGTCGATGAATAGCCGATCTGCACCAGGCAAGTTGGCGGGACAGCCTTGCGCACCAGGCGGATGTCGGCCGAGGACACCTTCTCGCCTCCAATTCGGGCAACCCTGAGTGAACCAAAGGCGTCCGCGGGCTCATCCGCCAGGAGAGCGCGAAGCAATGCCGGCACCAGATAGGTGATCGTCACGCCTTCCGATTGCATGCGGCCGCGAACCGCGCGCAGGCCCACGGCTTCGACCTCCACAAGCTGCAACGTAGCACCCGTAAGAAGAGCGGCAAGGATTTCCCGACAACCGGCGATGGTTGCCGGGCCGGTCAGGGGCAGGAAAACATCCTGCGCATTGATGTGGCACGCGTCGACATATTGCTGCACCCGGCACAGCAAGTTCCGCTGGCTGTTGACAATTCCCTTGGGGCGGCCCGTGCTGCCGGAGGTATAAAGCACGATTGCCGGTGCATCGACAGAAACGGTACGGTGTCCAGCTGGACGAAGCGTTGCCTGCAACGATTGCGCTATCTCGATCCGGGCAACGTGCTGGGGCAGATCAAGGCCGTGGAGGCCTTTGTCGCCAATTATGGCGGAGAGCCTCGCGTCGGCGACGATTTCGTTGATGCGCGAGTCCGGATCTCGCACGTTAAGCGGCACCGACGGTCGACCGGATGCCATGCTGGCCAGCATGGCAACGGTGTACCAGACCGAGTTGGCCTGAAGTATTCCAACCGCATTTCCGTCGGGAACGACGGCTTCAATCCGGCTGGCCAAGGCCTCGACCGCCCGAAAAAGCTCGGAATAGGTCAGTCGGTTGGTGCCGTCGCTGGCGGCTAATTTCTCGGAATAACGCCCGGCGATTTCCCTCAGGTGATCAAAGACCGGAATATCGACGAAGCCAGTTCCCATCCGTTGATGCAGGCGTAGAACGGGCCCGCCCTCGTCAAGAGCATGATCGGGAACTTTTGACCATCGACAAGAGACCACCGCTTGGTAGTCAGCCTGCACCGTTTGAATCGCCCTCGAAGATTCTAAATGCGCCAGAGACATAAGGGCCCCACGCTAGGATTGTTGCCGCTTATCGCCCCGCGGCATGATCTTTTCATCAATCATTCGGATGATGCGCGAGGCGGTCTTGATCGCTTAAATCGTTCGAAGTTGAGCATGCCAGCCTGCGCTCGCTCGGCTGTGCTACCTTACCGAAGTGTCGGGCTGTGCGCTGCGGTCCGCTTCGCCAGTGCCTGAAACGAAGCAGTATGCGAATACTTCCCCTCCAAGCTCATCCGTGACACGAACCCAGTTGTTTTCCCATGTCCTCAGGGTAACCTGGCGTCCTGTTGATATAGTCGCCGCCGTGAACGGGCTGGACGCATTGACATTACTCGCCGCAACCACGTCGTCCCCTTCCATTTGCTCTACCAGGTATGTTTGCATCACTGCTCCTGACTGCAGGGCATGGCCGGTTCAATTGCGTGTAGCTGGAGGCATGACCTTCCAACCGCAGGGAACGGATTTCGTTCCATGCAACAGGCAACCCTGCCGCCGGCAGTCAGCGTTCAGTCGCCCCGCCGCCCCCGGGCAGGACCATGGCCTAGCCGCTGAATGACTTGGTCAGGACTGAGCTATGCTTTGGCGAAGGTGGAGCCTCGCGCTGCGCCGCATGCTTCTGGAACAGTGCAATCTTGTCGGGATAAGTAATCCGGATTTCGCTGTGACACCCCTCGCAGCGATATTTGGATGCAACCTGAAACCAGCGCCCGGGTTTCAGCAAAGCCAATCCGCAACGCGGGCATTTGAACGTCATTTCAAGAGGGCATAGATTCTGACACAGCGGCATTTCGCAACTTCCATAAGAGATATCTAATGTTAGGCAACGGCAGCCGGCCGGAATCGTTCCTAGACGCCGTTCTTTTCGTCAGGCCGATGACCAACCCGGACGCCGGGAGACCATTTGCCCGCGATGCCAGCTTGACTGACGCAGGCCTGAACTCAGGCGCATCCCGCTTTCATGGTGACGTCGCGCCTGAGCGCCGATCGAACGGTTGTCAGAAGGTTTTGTGGGAACTTGTTCACCGGACCTCGGCACCGAGCGTGATCGCTTGGGGCGACGACGGGCCGCACGGTCGACGACACGACCTCTAATCCGGACGCCGAAACAGCGCCGCGCGCCAGCACAAGAAGGACGAAAGCAGCGCAACCAGGCGGCACTCCTTGAGCATCTCGCCTATACCGGTGCGCTCGACAGCCGCGATCCCGACCGAATTGATATGGATATGGAGGCGCTATTGAAGAGAACCGACGCATCCCTTGGGGAATGCGTCGGTTCCAGAAGCTTACGCGTGGCGGATTTCCGTTCCCAGCACCTTCAAACATTCGCGGATGAACGCAGCAAGCGCCGTCCAGCCTTTGGCAGAAACCATTGTCCCGTCCACATAGGCCTCGGTCGGCGACAGGTCGATATAGGTGCCACCCGCCAGTGTCACTTCAGGCTCGCAGGCGCCGAGTGCTGCGACCTTCTTGCCACGCACCACGCCGTCGACAGCGATCAGGATCTGCACACCGTGGCAGATGGTGAAGATCGGCTTCTTGGCCTCGTGGAAATGGCGCACGATCGCCTGCACGCGCTTGTCGGTGCGGATGTATTCCGGGCCGCGGCCGCCCGCGCAGTAGACGGCATGATATTGATCGAGCTGCCTCTCAGCTTCCGAGAAAGTCTTGTTGATCAGCGCATAGTGGCCGAGCTTTTCGGTGTAGGTCTGGTCGCCCTCGAAGTCGTGCAGCGAGGTCTTGATCAGATCTCCGGCGTTCTTGTCCGGGCATACCACGTGGATGGTGTGGCCGACGGCTTCCATGGCTTGCTGATAGACAAAGATTTCGTATTCTTCGGTGAACTCACCGGTCAGCATCAGTATCTTTTTGCCTGGCATGGCTCTTCCTCTCAGTGTTTGAGCTAGGCGAGGCGCAGACCGCGCCCTGCCTTTCGGTGAAATCGGATAGGGTTAGAATGGCGAGTCAGGGAAATAGTATTCCTTGGCGTTGGCTTGGGTGATCAACGGCGCGTCGAGCTTGACGGTGCCACGGACGGGTGCCTGGCCGATCAGGTTGGCGACGGTCATGTAGATCGCGGTCTTGATCATCGACGGCGGATATGGCGTCTCGACCGGCGTCATGGCGTCGCCGTCGATCACCTTCTTGACGATGTCCTTCATGCCGTTGCCACCGAGCGCCAGCTTGATATCGGTCCGGCCCGATTGCTTGACCGCTTCGAGCACGCCAAGCAGCATGTCGTCGTCATTGGCCCAGACCGCATCGATATGCGGGTACTTGGCCAAATAGTCCTGCATCAGCTTGAAGGCCTCGTCGCTGTTCCAATGCGCGTATTGGATGTCGAGGACTTTCAGGTTCGTACCCTTGATCGTGTCCTGGAAGCCCTTGATGCGCTCGTCGTCGATGACGGTCGGAATGCCGCGCAGCACAACGACGTCGCCCTTGCCGCCGAGCTTGTCGATCATGAACTTGGCTGTGTTGGTGCCAACCGCGATATTGTCGCCGGCGAGGTAAAGATCCTGGACGGAGGCGTCAGTCAGACCGCGATCGACGACGGTGATGAACGTGCCCATGTCCTTGATAGCCTTGACCGGCTGAGTCAGCTCTTCCGAGCTGTAAGGCAGGATCACCAAAGCGTCCAGCTTGCGGCTGGCCGACAGGTCCTCAAGCGCGCTGACCTGCTCCGCCGCGGACGGCGACGTCTTCACGACCACCTCGACGTTCGGGAACGCAGCATTGATTTCCTTGGCCGCCGCTTGTGCGTGATAGACGATGCCCGCCGTCCAACCGTGGTCGGCTGCCGGTATCGACACCGCGATGACCTTCTTGTCTTGCGCCATGGCCTGGCCGGCCAGCAGCAGCGCGCCAAGTGTCGCCGCCGCAATCCATTTTCTACTGAACATTGTCTTCTCCCTTGGACCTACAAGAACGTTGATCCGCGTGGTCCGGACGCGGCGCTATTTCGAATTCGAAAACCGCTGGATGAGCATGGCGATGATGATGATGACGCCCTGAACAGCGGCGACGAGGTATTCGGAGACGAAGTCCGACAGCACCATGAGGTTGGCGATGAGCTCCAGGATGACGGCGCCGGCGACTGTTCCCCACACATGGCCCTTGCCGCCGCGCAGCGCGGTGCCGCCAATCACCACTGCGGTGATGACCTGCAGTTCCCAAAGCTGTCCGGTCGTCGGCGTTGCGGCGCCCAGGCGCGGCACGTAGCAGATCGCGGCAATGGCCACGCAGACACCCTGGACGATATAGGCGACGGTCCGTGTCCTGATCACCGAGATGCCGGAATAACGGGCGACATCCTCATTGGCGCCGACCGCCGCGCATTTGCGGCCGTATTTCATCTTGTACAGGATGAAGGATGCGACCGCGGCGACGGCGATGGATATGAGGATTGGAACCGGGATGCCGGCAACCGTGCCGAAATAGACAGGCCGGTAGGCCTCGCGCAGCGATCGGTCGATCGGTATCGTGCCGCCGTCGGTCAGATAGGTTATCAGCGCCCGGAAAATCCCCATCGTGCCCAGCGTGGCGATAAACGGTTCGATCCTGCCGACCGTGACGATGAGGCCGTTGGCAAGCCCGCACAGCAGGCCGACCAGGATCGCCACCGCCATGCCGGCGGGAATAGCCCAGATACCGGCATGCGGCGCCACCGTGTTCATGAACATGATGGTGATGCCGGTGATGAAGGCGGCCATCGAGCCGACGGAAAGATCGAGCCCGCCGGACGAGATCACAAATGTCGCGCCGACCGCGATAATGGCGATGAAGGCGCTGCGAGTGATGACGTTGGCGAGGTTGGTGGCGGACAGGAAATCGTGGTTGATGAGGTAACCCACGACCAGGAGGGCCGCCAGCGCAAGGAAGGGTCCGATGTCGGTCCAACTGACATTGAGATCCAGGGCGCGACGCCTGGGTGCGGATTCGGTCATGACAGCCATTCTGTGCCTCCCTTGGCTTTTGGCCCTGGCTTGGGGCCACTGGTCGCCAGTACCGCCACGTTGCTTTCGGTCATTTCGGCGCCGCTGACCTCGCCGGTGATGCGGCCTTCGCGCATCACCAGGATGCGGTCGCAGATGCCGATCAATTCCTGCATCTCCGAAGAGATGACGATGCAGGCCTTGCCCTTCGCCACAAGCTCCTGGATGAAGGCATAGATCTGCGCCTTGTTGGCGATGTCGATGCCACGCGTGGGCTCGTCGATAATGACCACCGAAGGATCGGTCAGCAGCACCTTCGCCAGCAGCAGCTTCTGCTGATTGCCCCCGGAAAGCTGGCCCGCTTTGGCGCCGAGGCTCTTCAGCCTGATGTCATATGCCTCCACGGCCTGTTCCAGGGCCTTCGCTTCACTGCGCCGACCCATCGAGAGGCCGGGATGGAACACACCGAGCGCCGACAGCGTCAGGTTAGGCGCCAGGTGCTCCTGCAGCAGCAGTCCCTTGCCCTTGCGATCCTCGGTCAGGTAACCGACGCCGGCGTCGATCGCCGCGCGCGGCGATTGGAAATGGATCGACTTGCCCTCAAGTTCGACCTTGGCGGCCGACGGGCGCAGGCCGATAATGCCTTCGAAGAGTTCGGTTCGGCCTGCGCCGACCATGCCGGCGAACCCGAGGATCTCGCCTTTGTGGACCGTGAACGACACGTCCTCCGCATAGCCGGGAACGGAGGCGTTCCTCACGCTCAGCATCGGTACATCCGAAGGCGCTGCGGTCCTTTCAGGATAGAGTGCGGTCAGTTCGCGACCGACCATCAGCCGCGCCATATCCATCTGGCTCAGCGTCTTGCCGGGATAGGTGCCGACCATCTTGCCGTCGCGCAGAACGGTCACCTTGTCGGCCACCCGTTGCACCTCGTCCAACCGGTGGCTGATATACAGCACGGCGGTGCCGTGAGCCTTCAGTCGCAGGACGATCTCCAGCAGGCGCTCGACCTCGCCACCGGTCAGAACGGCGGTCGGCTCGTCGAAGATAACCAATTTATAGTCGTCAAGCAGAGCACGAGCGATCTGCACCATCTGCCGGTCTGCCAGCGAGACGTCGCGCACCAGTGCCCTCGGCGAGACCACGCAACCGATCTGCTCCAGTTTCTCGGCTGCCAGCCGGCGCATGGTGCGGTCATCCACGACCAGGCCACGCGAAAGCTCTCGCCCGAGAAACAGATTGTCGGTGACCGTGAGCCCCTCGGCGAGCAGGATCTCCTGGTGAACCAAAGCGATACCGGCATCCTGTGCCTGGCTGGGCTTGGCAAATTTCACCGCGTGTCCGTTCATCGACAATGTGCCGTGGCTTGGCTCGACATAGCCGGACAAAAGCCGCATCAACGTCGACTTGCCGGCACCGTTCTCGCCAATGATGGCGTGGATCTCACCGGGGAGGACGTCTAGGGTGACGTCCGACAACACCGTCACCGGGCCGTATTGCTTGGACAATTGCTGGGCGCGCAGCACCGGTTCGAGCGAACCATGCGCATTGCTGGACAACGTGCTCCCGCCCTCCCCGGCGATATTCGCGGCAATGGACATCCGTTCCGACCTCAATCGAATGCCGGGAGCAGGCGATCGCGCGAGTGCTCTATATGGATGCGCATCGCCTTTGCGGCGGCATCGGGATCGGCAGAGCCGAACGCGGCAAGAATCGCCTCGTGTTCGTCAAGTGCCTCTTCGGTCACACGTGCATGAAACATCAGGCGGAAGATGTGGAAGTGCGTGTGCTGGTGGCTCAACGTCTCGCGGATGAGTTCGTTTTGAGAAAACTCCAAGATCTTGTCGTGGAAGATCGCATCCTGCCTGGCGAAGTTCGAATAGCGTACGCGATCATCCTTGCCTTCGCGGCGTGACATCACGCCGGCGGCTTCGAGCAACACATTGAACTTGGCCTCGTCCATCATTGCGGCGGCCTTCGCGGCGCCATGCGGTTCGAGCAGCAGACGCATTTCGTACAATTCGTCGAAACGGCGCCGGGTGATCTGGGGTGCGGCACGATAACCGATCAAATGCGTCTTGAGCACGAGGCCTTCGCCTTCGAGCCGGCCAAGGGCTTCGCGGATCGGCGTGTGCGAGACGTTGAATTCCTTGACCAGGCTGTCGACTGTAATGCGTGAGCCTGGTGGGATCTTCAGCGCCATCAACTGCGCGAAGATGGCTTCATAGACATCTTCGACGAGACTGTTGGCGCGCTGGATGCGACCAGCTCCAATGGTGGCGTCGCTTGGGTCGGGTAAGTTTGCGGTCTGCATATTTTGCCTCTTGACAGTGAGGACTGCTAACACGATGGTTCCGTCGATGCAATCCTATATCCTATACGATTTTGAAGCGGATATTTTTTAAGGGCGTGAGACACGCTCTTAGACCGTCCGATCCAAGCCCAGTTCAATGCCTCCGTTTCCAGTCAGCCGCCGTCAAAGGACCGATCATGACCCTCTTCGCCGCCCTGCGGTTGCCGCGTGAAATCCTGTTCGGGAAGGGGCAGCGCCATGTGTTGCCGACGGTCGCCGCCCGGTTCGGCCGACGCGCGCTGGTCTGCACCGATGAGCGTTTCGCGGGCACAGCGGTATTCGCCGACATCATCAAGTCCCTTCAGTCAGCCTCGATCGAAGTCCTTGTGCATGACCTCGTTCTGCCCGACGTGCCACGCGACACGGTCGGCATCTGTGTCGAGGAAGCGAAGGGGTTCAGGCCGGACATGGTGATCGGAATCGGCGGCGGCAGCTGTCTCGATTTCGCCAAATGCACCACGCTGCTTCTCAGCCATGGCGGCAAGCTCCAGGACTATTACGGGGAGTTCAAGGTGCCGGGTCCGACACTGCCGCTGATCGCCGTGCCTACCACGGCCGGCACCGGCTCCGAGGTGACGCCGGTCGCGGTGATTTCCGACCCGGACCGGACGCTCAAGGTCGGCATATCGAGCCCTCACCTTATCGCCGCAGTAGCTCTGTGCGATCCCGAACTGACTATGACCTGCCCCCCCGGCCTGACCGCGATCGCCGGCGCTGACGCGCTGACCCATGCGATCGAGGCCTTCACCGCCATGCGGCGCGGTGAAGACCCCAATCTGCCGCAACAGCATGTCTTCATCGGCAAGACTGCGCTGACCGACCATTTCGCGTTGCTCGCGATAAAACTGCTTGGCAGGAGCCTGGAGAAAGCCTGCAGCGACGGCACCGATGCCGACGCGCGCGCCGATGTCATGATGGGCGCTCTGGCGGCGGGCTGCGCGTTCGGCACCGCCGGCACGGCGGCGGCACATGCCGTGCAATATCCGGCAGGCGCCCTCACCCACACCGCCCATGGTTTGGGCGTGGCGACAATGATGCCTTACGTGATGACCTATAACAGCCGCGTCGCCGCTCACGAGATGGCAGAGATCGGCGCGGCACTTGGCTTGGAGACCAAGGCCAGAACCGCCGCCGAGATGGCAGCCGCCACAATCGAGGAGATCAGGCGATTGTTCGCGGCGATCGGTATTACGCCGACACTGGCGGATTTAGGCCTCCCCGCCGATAAGCTTGACTGGACAGCCGAGCAAGCGCTCGGCATCGACCGCCTGATCAAGAACAATCCGCGTGCCTTCGATCTCGGCACGATGCGACGCCTCGTCCAGGCTGCCCATGACGGCGACCTCGCCGCCTGCGTTATGTGAAAAACGGAACAAAGCGATGAACTTGAACGCTCAGCAACTCGACCAGGACGGCTATGACGTGCGCGGTTTTTCGCACGGGCTCTACATTGACGGCACTTGGCGACCGTCCTCCGACGGTCGGCTCATCGATGTCGTCGATCCCTCCTCCGGGGCGGTGATCGCGGCGGTTCCCGATGCGACAGTCGAGGACGCGACCGCCGCCGTCGAAGCCGCGGCCAAGGCGGCCAAAGGATGGCGGGAGACGGCGCCGCGCAAACGCTCGGAAATCCTTCGGCGCTGTTTTGAACTCATGGTCGAACGCTCCGAAACGCTTGCCATGCTGATCTCCCTGGAGAACGGCAAGGCGCTGCGCGACGCGCGCGGCGAAGTGGCGTACGCCGCCGAGTTCTTCCGTTGGAATGCTGAGGAAGCGGTCCGTATCACCGGCGAGTTCGGCACCGCGCCCTCCGGCAGCAATCGCATCGTGGTGGATTATGAGCCGATCGGAATTTGCGTGCTGATCACACCGTGGAATTTTCCGGCCGCTATGGCGACCCGCAAGATCGCGCCGGCGCTGGCGGCAGGCTGCACTGTCGTCCTGAAGCCGGCAAGTGAAACACCGCTGACGGCCTATGCGCTGGCGGCACTCTACAGCGAAGCCGGCGTGCCTGCCGGTGTCGTCAACGTGCTGACCACGACCAGTCCCGGGCCGCTGACTTCGGCCATGCTCGCCGATCCGCGCGTCAGGAAGCTGTCCTTCACGGGGTCGACGGGTGTCGGCCGAACCTTGCTCGGCGAGGCTTCAAAGCATGTCATTTCCTGTTCGATGGAACTCGGCGGCAATGCCCCGTTTGTCGTCTTCGACGATGCCGAACTCGACGCCGCCCTCGACGGCGCGATGATCGCCAAGATGCGCAACGCCGGCGAAGCCTGCACCGCCGCCAATCGCCTCTATGTACAATCGGGAATTTGTGATGCTTTTGCCGACGGGCTCCGCAAGCGCATGGCGGCACTTAAGGTGGGAGCGGGACCGAATGCAGACACAGAATGCGGGCCGATGATCACCAGAAAGGCTGTCGACAAGATCGACCGCCTGGTCAAGGACGCCGTGGGCCGGGGGGCCAAGGTGCTTTGCGGCGGGTCAATTTCGGAGGAAGAAGGATTCTTCTATCCGCCCACAGTGCTGTCCGATGTGCCGCCCGATGCGGAGATGGCGCACGAGGAGATTTTCGGCCCGGTGGCACCCATCACACGCTTCGACACCGAGGCCGAGGCGATCGCACATGCTAACAACACGGAATATGGCCTGGCCGCTTATATATACACACGCGATATTGGACGCGGCATGCGGGTGGCGTCGGGGATCGAGGCCGGCATGATCGGTCTCAACCGAGGACTGATGTCGGATCCGGCCGCACCATTCGGAGGCGTCAAGCAGAGTGGCCTTGGCCGCGAAGGCGGCCAGCACCACGGCATCGCCGAGTTCATGGAGGCTAAATATATTGCCGTCACCTTCTGAACCGGCAGTCATGTCAAAGGACCCTTTCCGCACGCGCGACCATGTGGCCGACTTTGACGATATCGTGGCCGACATAGTAAGCCGCAGCGCCGAAACCCGGGCGACCCTGCCAATGTCGGCTGATATCGCCTATGGCGAGGGCAAGGCCGAAAGGTTGGACCTGTTCTTTCCGCCCGGCGCGCGCAGGGATCTTCCCGTGCACATCTTCATCCATGGCGGCTACTGGCGCATGTTCTCCAGGAGCGACTATTCTTATGTAGCGAACACAGTCACCAAAGCTGGGGCGATCGCGGTCATCGTCGACTATGCGCTGATGCCCGAATTCAGGATGGCGGCAATCGTCGCCCAGGTCCGGCGCGCCAAACAATGGGTGCTGGACAATATAGCCGCTCATGGCGGTGACCCTGCCCGGCTAAGCGTAAGTGGTCATTCGGCGGGCGCACACCTGGCCACATTCCTGTTCGAAAAGACGCCAATGCCATCGCGCATACGTGCGGCGCTGCTGCTAGGCGGCCTTTACGACCTCAAGCCCCTTCAGACGTCCTTCGTCCAGCCGCTAATCGGAATCACCGATGAGGAGGCAGCTGCCTTCACCCCAATGACGCGGTGGCATGACCCGGAGACGGCAGCGACCATTCTCGTGGGAGATCAGGAAACGTCACCTTTTCACCAGCAGGCCGCCGACTTCGGAAAGCGCTTGCGCGCGCAGGGGCACCTTGTCTGCGACCTCCGCCTGAATGACCGAAACCACATGAACAGCGTGCGTGATCTGGGCATCAGCGGCACACAATCTGGCGATTGCCTGATGGCGATGATCGAGGGAAACTGCCTATAGGACGGAACCTGGGGAAGCAGAGCCGCTTGACTGCCGGGCCAGACACTCCCGTCACTCAAGAAAGTACCGTCACGGGATCGCGGCACGCTACCGGCATCGGGCTGAGCTTTGCGGCAGGTGAAATCCGGCAGAGGACACAACCGACGATTCCTCATCCTCTTTCTCCACACTGACGAACTGCACAGCGCATCAGAAAATCGAAATTGCCCCTGGCGCCCTGAGTCGCGATGGTCTTAACGCATGCAGCCGGCTTAGGGCTGTGGAGGAAACGTCGTCGCGGCAAAGCCCCTGGGGCAAGGCCGCTTTGGCACGCCGCTGGTTCAAACCGGCAGCGAGGGAGGAACTGACTTGGCTGGTTCGGGCAAATCCGACACCGCGCGCTTGGGCATCAAAATGTCCCAGGAACTCGTCGTCGGCGCGATCTCGGCCGTCCTGTTCCTGGTGTTCTCGGCGACGCTCAACAATTTCCTGAGCCAGGGCAACATCCTTGCCATTCTCAAGAATGTCTCGATCCTCGGCACGCTGGCCGTCGGCATGGGGTTCATCGTCGTCGGGCGCGGCATCGACCTGACCATGGTGGCGGTGATGGTGGTCGGCGTCGCCTTCAGCATTTGGATCTCCACCTGGGGCGTCGACTTCACGCTGGCCATCATGTGCGGCGCCATCCTGGTCGCGGTCATCGGCCTGTTCACCGGCGTCATGGTGGCAGTGGCCGAAATTCCGCCGATCTTCGCCACCCTTGCCATCGCATCCTCGGTCTACGGCTCTGGCCGCATCGTCTTTGCGTCCGACGTGCTCTATGCCCCCTCCGATATTGGCTGGCTGAAATTCGTCGGCAACGGAACCATCCTCGGCATCCCGATGTCGGTGATCATCTTCGCGGCGGTGGCCGCGCTCATGGGCTTCTTCCTGAGGAAGACCCGCTTCGGCCGGCTGGTCTATGCCACTGGCGACAACCCGAACGCGGCCCGCACCACAGGGCTGCCGACGCGCCCGATCATCGTGACGCAATATGTCATCAGCGCCCTCATTGCCTATACCGCCGGCATCATCATGCTGGGGCTGGTCACCGGCATCGACACCCGCCTCTACAATTCCAGCCTGATCTACGACGTGCTGCTGGTGGTCGTGTTGGGCGGCATCGGCCTCTCCGGTGGCCAGGGCGGCGTACGCAACGTCATCGTCGGCACCATTCTGGTCGGCATCCTGACCAACGGCATGACGATCCTGAACTTCAGCTACACCAGCCAGAATCTGATCAAGAGCGTGATCCTGCTGGGCGCGCTGGCGATCGACGCCATCATCAATCCGCGCGACGAGCAGACCTCGCAAAGCGGCGACATCTGAAACAAGAACCGAGACATAAATCTGGGAGGAGAAACATGAAATTGTTCAAGAACTGCCTGTTCGCGGGCATGACAGCGCTCGCGCTGCTGGGCGCGGCGAAAATCACCACGGCGCAGGAAACCGATCAGGTCGGCCGCTCCACTTATCTCGAGGCGCTCAAGGGCAAGAAGGTCATCTTCGTGCCGATCTCACAGGGCATGGACCTCAACCAGGCATGGGTGGTGGTGTGGCAGCGTCACGCGGCACGCTACGGCTTCAGCCTCGAAGTGCGCGATCCCTCCGGCGACACCAATGCCGGCATCCGCGCCATGCAGGGCGCCATCGCCGAGAAGCCGGACCTGATCATCGTGCAGAACCCCGATGTCCAGACCTACGCACGCCTATTGAAACAGGCGCAGGCGGCCGGCATCAAGGTGCTGCAAGTCAACATGCAGTCGGCCACCCAGACCGACAGTTATGTAGGCAATGACTGGATCGAAATGGGCCGTCTCGAAATGGGCGAACTGGCCAAACACTGCACCGGCCCCAATGCCGTCTCGCACAAGGTGGTCTGGCTCGCCGGTGTCCAGACGGGCGCCGCCAACATCTACATGCGCACCGGCATCGACGAGGTGCTGAAGGCCAATCCCGAGCTGCAGCTCGTCTCCGACCAGCCGGCCGATTACATGAGCGAAAAGGCCCGCCAGATCACCGAGACGGTCCTCCAGCAGCATCCGGACCTGTGCGGCATCATGGGCATCTGGGACAATGCCGAGGTCGGCGCAGGCGCCGCCGTCGCGGCCGCCGGCAAACAGGACCAGGTGACGATCGTTACCAATGGCGCCGGCAGCGCCACGGGCTGCGAGAGCATCAAGAACGGACTGCTCGACGTGATCTTCAACTTTAATGCCCCGATCCAGGCCGAGATCGCCGCACAGCAGATTTCCGAGCTGCTGCAGCAGCCCGAGCGGCAAGCGGGCAGCGAGAAGACCATCTTCTTCGGTCCGATCACCCGCGTCGACAAGGCCAATGCGACCGGCAGGAATTGCTGGAAGCTGGACGAGCTCAAGTAACGGACTTCCTTGATGAGCATGGCCGAAAGCCTTGTGCGCTGGCGCTACCGCCTGCTCCCCGACCACGTGGTCGGGGAGATCCTGACCAAGAAGTGGATCGACAGCGTCATCCCCTTCACGGCGCTGGTCATTTTGTGCGCGATCTTCGGCTCGATCGTGCCGGGCTTCTTCGATCTGGCGACGCTGACCAATCTCAGCGGCCAGACCGCCGAGCTTGGCCTGGTGGTGCTCGGCATGACCATCGTCATGGTGTCGGGCGGCATCGATCTGTCGGTCGGGTCGACCTTCGCGCTCGCCGTGTTGGTCACGCTGTATGGCATGAATGTCGAGCAGTGGAGCTTTGGTACCGGCCTTCTGGCGTGCTTGGGCCTCGGCGTCGTCTGCGGCGCCATCAACGGCTTCCTGGTTGGCTTCCTGCGCATGCGGGCCTTTCTCACCACGCTGGTGACGCTCATCATCTACCGCTCGACCTTCGACATCGTCTTCCCGCAGGTCTCGACGCGGATCGTCACCAGCGGTTCGGATTCGCCGGCCTATGATTTCCTTGGTTTCGGCACGATCTGGGGCGTGCCGACATCCTTTGTGGTCTTCGTCGTCATCGCGCTGATCATCCATCTCGTGCTGTCGCGCGCCCGCTATGGCTGGCGGTTGTTCGCGGTCGGCGGCGCGCGCCGCTCTGCCTACAATGCCGGCATCAATGTGCGCTTCATCTTGTTCAGCGCCTATGTCTTGTGCTCGGTGCTGGTGGCGCTCTCCGGCTTCTTCTTCTCGGCTCGCATCGGCAGTGCTGCTTCCGACATCGGCACCGGGCTCGAACTGCAGGTGTTGACCGCAACCGTGCTCGGCGGCATCTCGCTCGGCGGTGGGCGCGGCTCGGTCGCCAAGGCGCTGATGGGCACCGTCTTCGTGCTTGTCCTGTCGAACAGCCTGCTTGCGCTGGCCGTGCCCGGCCCGGTCAATTTCCTGATTCTCGGCATCGTGCTGCTTTTGTCGGTGCTTCTCGACGTGCGCTGGGTGAAGAACCGCCACAAGATCCTGCGCAGTGTCTACATCTCGCCGACCTTCGCCAAGATGCCGCAGGCGATCTCGACCGCGTCCGGCGCGCCGATGGCGGTGAACGACCGGTTGAAGGACGTCGGCGTCATCGGCCTCGGCTTTCTCGACGGCGCGGAAGATGTGATCTTCGACCGGCAGGACCGCCTCTACACCGGCAGCCGCCAAGGCGATATCCTGCGCTTCCAGCCGCCACACTACACCGACAGCGAAGTGTTCGCACATATTGGCGGCTCGCCGCTCGGCATGGCTTTCGACCGCGACGACAACCTCGTCATCTGCGTCGCCGGCATGGGCCTCTACCAGGTCTCGCCGGCCGGGGATGTAAAACTGCTGACCGCCGAGACCAACCGCTCGCTGACCTCGGTGGTCGACGACTCCACCATGAAGCTCGCCGACGACTGCGACATCCTGCCGGACGGCCGCATCGTCTTCTCGGAAGCGACAGTGCGCTTCGAGATGCATGACTGGTATGCCGACGCGCTGGAAAGCCGCGGCAACGGACGCATCATCGTCCATGATCCCAAATCCGGTTCGACACGCACACTGCTGTCGAACCTCGTCTTCCCCAATGGCATCTGCACGGCCTTCGACGGCCAGTCGGTGCTGTTCGCCGAAAGCTGGGCCTGCCGCATCAGCCGCTACTATTTCGATGGCCCGAAGAAGGGCCAGGTCGAGCGCGTCATCGAGGGCTTGCCCGGCTATCCCGACAACATCAACCGCGCCTCCGACGGCACCTACTGGCTGGCCCTGATGGGCATGCGCACGCCGGCATTGGATCTCTCGCTTGAAATGCCGGGCTTCCGCCGCCGCATGGCGCGGCGCGTATCGGAAGATGCGTGGCTGATGCCCAATCTCAACACCGGCTGCGTGCTGCGCTTCGACGAGAACGGCCAGATCCTCGAAAGCCTGTGGGACCAGGCAGGCGAAAAGCATCCGATGATCACCTCGATGCGCGAGCACAAGGGCATCCTCTATCTTTGCGGCATCTTCAACAACCGCATGGGCACTTTGCCCCTGAAAGGCGTCTATCCCGACTGGTTCAGCTCGGATTCCTACTGGGGCAAAAAGTCATGAGCGGTTTGAACCAGCTTCTTGACCGCTTTCTCGGCCGTGGCGAGTGGGCCGTGACCGTGCCGACGCTCGACGGGCCGTTGCTGCCCAACCAAGGACTGGAGGAAGCCGGCCAATTCGCCGGCCTCGCCGAGGCCGACAATCTCGTGCGCACCGAAAAGGGCCTCCTGGCAAGCAGCGCGAACCGGCTGATGCGCTTTAGCGCCGACGGCCATGCCGAAACCTTGCAGGAATTTCCGGGCGAGATCACCGCACTCGCCCATGCCCGCGGCATGACCGCGATGGCCATCGACGGCAAGGGCGTCGTCATCCGCGGCGGCCTGCATGACGGGCGCGAGGCGACGGGCGAGGAGGCTCGCCGCCTCTCCTGCATCACCGCTCTCACCTTCCTCGACAGCAACACCTTGCTGGTGGCCAACGGCTCGGCCTCAGTGCCGGCGAGCGGTTGGCGTCGCGACCTGATGCAGAAGAGCGTATCCGGTTCGGTCTGGCGGCTCGATCTGAAAAACGGCCGGCTGGAGTTGATCAGGGATGGCTTGGCCTGGCCGGCCGGCATCGCCACCACCGGCTCCAACCGCATCTACGTCTCGGAGGCCTGGCGCCACCGCGTGCTGGCGATCGACCTTGCCACCAAGGCGACGCTGCCCGTGCTGGAGCATCTGCCGGCCTACCCCGCCCGCATCGCACCGGCCTTCAACGCCGGCTACTGGCTGACCTTCTATTCCGTGCGCAACCAGTTGGTGGAGTTCATCCTGCGCGAGGACACCTACCGCACCCGCATGCTGGCGGAAGTCCCCGAGGCCTACTGGATGGCGCCGTCGCTCGGCTCATGGCGCGACTATCGCGAGCCCATGCAAGGCAGCCAGTTGAAGCAGATGAACGTGCTGAAGCCATACGCGGTGACAAGGTCCTACGGGCTGGTGGTCCTTTGCGACCAGAACATGAAGCCGCTGTCGAGTTTCCATTCGCGCGCCGACGGCAAGGTGCACGGGACGCTGAGCGCCTGCGAGCTGGGCGATGACCTTCTGGTCGCCTCGCGCGGCGGATCGCGGATCGTGCGCGTGGCGAGCGCCGCCAGTGGCAAGCGAGGCTAAGCGATGTCGGACGCCAACATCATTGAACTCAGGGACGCCGCCAAGGCGTTCGCGCGCATTCCGGCCTTCAAGAATGTCAATTTCGACCTGCGCAAGGGCGAAATCCATGCGCTGCTCGGGGAAAACGGCGCCGGCAAGTCGACGCTGACCAAGGTCATGGCCGGTGTCTTCAAGCTGACCGAGGGCAAGATGACCTTCGACGGCAAGGATGTGTCCTTCGCCACGCCCGCCGAAGCGCTGCGCGCCGGCATCGCCATGGTGTTCCAGGAAACCAACCTGGTGCCGGCCATGACGGTGGCGCAGAATCTCTATCTCGGCGAAGAGAAGATGTTCAACCGGTTGCGCGGCCTCTACATTCAGGCGCGGCAGTTCCTCGCCGGCATGGGCTTCCAGGTCGACCCGTCCGCGCAGGTCAGCACGCTGGGCGCGGCGCACAAGCAGATGGTGGAGATCGCGCGCGCCGTCCACCACAAGGCCCGCGTCATCATCTTCGACGAGCCGACCGCGACGCTGACGCCCGAAGAGAAAAGCCACTTCTTCAAACTTTTGCAGCGGCTGGTGAAGGAGGGCATCGCCGTCATCTTCATCACCCATGCGCTGGAAGAGGCGCTTGCCGTCGCCAACCGCATCACGGTCATGCGCGATGGTGAGATCGTCGCGTCCGGCGAAGCCAAGGGCTTCACCCGCGCTTCGATCGTGCAGGCCATGGTCGGCCGTACGCTGACCGAAACGCTGCATGGCGAGGTCAAGCGCACGGCGCGGCCCTATGGCGACAAGGTGCTTTCGGTCGAGAACCTGTCCTGCGCCGGCCTGGTGCGCAACTCTTCCTTCTCGGTGTTTTCGGGCCAGGTCACCGGCATGTTCGGCCTTGTCGGCGCCGGCCGGACCGAAATGGCCAAGGTCGTCGCCGGACTGTTGAAGCGCAACATCTTCCACGGCGGCGAGATCCGCCTGCTCGGCAAGTCGGTGCGTTACCGGGTGCCCAGGCCTGCGGTGCGCGACGGCATCGTCTATGTCACCGAGGATCGCAAGGTCGACGGCTTCTTCGAAACCATGACTGCGGGCGAGAACCTTCAAGTGGGTGAACTGACCGAGGGCGCCAATCCCGTCTCCATGGTGTCGCTGGCGCGGGCCAGGCAACTTGCCCGCGAATGGGGCGAACGTCTGAGCCTGCGGCAGACCAGCGACCGAGCCCGGATGATCGAGCTCTCCGGCGGTAACCAGCAAAAGGTCGTGATCGCCAAATCGCTGATCCAGAAGCCTAGGCTGGTGATCTTCGACGAGCCGACACGCGGTGTCGACGTCGGCGCCATCGTCGAGATCCACCAGCTCATCAGCGATCTCGCCGAGCAAGGCATGGCCGTCGTTGTCATCTCGTCCTATCTGCCTGAAATTCTCGCCGTTTCGGATCGCATTCTGGTGGTCAAGCGCGGCCGCGTGGTCGAGGAGATGATGCTGTCGGAGGCCACCGAGGAGCGCGTCATGTTCGCCGCGGTTCATTGAGCGGCTCGACAAGGAAGACACTTTTGCCGGTCAAGCCAGGACCAATGTCTGGCCGGTCCTATTGCCTTGCAATCGGTTCCGCGTCTGAATAGGTCAAAGGGTCAGATCACCCTGCCCGAGCGGATATGCCCAGCATTAACCTCAAACTTCTGCAGACGTTCCTGCTTGCCGCCGAAAACGGCAGCTTCCGTCGTGCTGCCGAGGAGAGCAATCGTTCGCCATCGGCGGTCTCGATGCAGATTCGCGACCTTGAGGAGCAGATCGGCATCTCGCTGTTTATCCGCACCGCACAGCGTGCAAGCCTGACGCCGGAAGGCCAGATCCTGTTCGAGGAGATCGCCAATGTGATGTCACAGGTGCAGACCAGCCTCGACCGGCTGACGGAGGTCGCCGCTCGGCGCAAGGGCAAGGTGCAGATCGCCTGCGCCCCGACGCTCGCGGCAAGCCGGCTGGGCGATATCCTGGCGACATTCAAGTTGCGCTATCCCCGCAGCATCGTCGAGGTCATCGAGAGCCCGCCGCAGGCCGCGCTTGGCCTTTTGCAACAGCAGGAGGTCGAGTTCTACATCGGCCCGGAACTGCCAAACCTGACGGACTTCCAGTTCGAGTCTATCCTCGACGATCCGCTGATGGCCTGCATTCCCACGGAAATATACGGCGGCGAAAAGAAGCTGCTGCTCTCCGACCTGCTGCGCTATCCGCTCATCCTGCTCAACCGCAAAACCGCCGTGCGCGGCCTTGTCGATCGGCTGACGGCGGCGGAAGGCATCGAGCTCAAGCCGCAATACGAGGTCGAAAGCGCACAGACGGCGGTGGCGCTGGTGTGTTCGGGACTTGGCGTCTGCGTGGTGCCCGGCATCGCCATTTCGCGCAATGACGAGCGCATGCGAGTGGTGCCGATCGACCATCGCGACGCCCACCGCTCCGTCGGCATCATCACGGCGCGGGGCTATGTGCACCACTCCTTCTCCGAACAGCTGATGAACCTCATCCGCACCAATTTGCACGAACTGGCAAACTGAGCATCGCGCCTTCGGACAGGCACCTTGCACGAGCGCCGAGAATAGTGCGGGAACGCCGTCATTCGCAGCCCGGCCTCACCTGAATATCAGCGCACCCTCAGTCGGTCTGGATCCAGACCGATTTGGTCTCCAGATATTCATGCAGATGTTCGATGCCGCCCTCGCGGCCGTAGCCGGACATCTTCATGCCGCCGAACGGCACCGCCGGGTCGATGGCGTGGTACATGTTGACCCACACCGAGCCGGCCTTGATGCGGCGGGCGAGCTTGTGCGCGGTGCCCAGATGGGTGGTGAAAATGCCGGCTGCCAAGCCATAGGGCGTCGCATTGGCCCGCGCCACGGCTTCGTCGAGCGTGTCGAACGGCATCGCCGAAATCACCGGACCGAAGATTTCTTCACGCGCGATGGTCATCTTGTCCGACACCGCGCCGAAGACGGTCGGCGCGATGAAATTGCCGCCGTCGTAGGGCTCGCCCGTCAGTCGAGATCCGCCCGCTATCAGTTCCGCGCCTTCGTCGCGGCCGGCCTTGATATAGCCCACCACCTTGCCGGCCTGCCTGGCATTGATGAGCGGGCCGATTTCGGTTTCCGCCTCGATGCCATGGCCGATGCGAAGCCTGCCGGCAAACTCGGCGACCCGGCGCACGAATTCGTCATGGATTTCGCGCGCCACGAACAGCCGCGATCCGGCGATGCAGATCTGGCCCGAATGCACGAACACCGCCATCGCGGCGACAGGAACCGCCTTGTCGATGTCGGCATCGCGGCAGACGATGATCGGCGATTTGCCGCCGAGTTCCAGGGAAACGCGCTTGAGGTTTGTCACGCCCGCCCGCGCGATGGCCTGCCCGGTCAGCGTCGAGCCGGTGAAGACGATCTTGTTGACGTCGGGATGTTCAGCGAGCCGCGCACCGGCCTCCGCCCCGGTGCCGGTGACGACGTTGACGACGCCGTCGGGAACGCCGGCTTCCTGCATCAGCCTGGCGATCAGCAGCGGCGTCAACGAGGCGTCCTCCGAGGGCTTCAGCACGATGGTGCAGCCGGTGGCCAGCGCCGGCGCGATCTTCCAGATCGACGCGGCGGTCGGAGCGTTCCAGGGGATGATCGCGCCGACAACGCCCACCGGCTCGCGCCTTGTGAAGCTGACGATCTCGCCGGGGATCGAATTGTCTATGGATTCGCCATGCAGCGCGGTCGCCATGCCCGCATAGAAGCGCAGCATGCCGATGACGCGCCGCCGGTTGGCGAGCGTGCGCGTGATCGGCAGTCCCATGTCGAGAGTGTCGGAAACGCTGAGCTCTTCCCAATGAGTCTCGAAGAGATCGGCGATGCGCAGAAGCACGCACTGCCGCTCATAGGGCGAGAATTTTGACCACGGCCCTTCGAAAGCCGTGCGCGCAGCCGCCACCGCCGCATCGACGTCGGCGGCCGAGCCACGCGGGACGGTGGCTAGCACTTCGCCAGTCGCCGGGTTGAGCGCCTGCATCTCCTGGCCGGATTGTGCCGGAACCCACCTGCCGCCGACGAACATCGGCCGGAATTCGCCGTGGTAGAGCGCCGTGGCCTTCGCCCGCGGGTCGAAATTCAGCGTCATCCCTTCCTCCTCACAATTCCGTGGCGACTATGCCTCCGACGCCGGTCGACCTCAAACAAGGAAAGCTAAAAGGGCGTTCAGATAATCGGACTGTGCAATGTACGCGACTTCCCCGATGGTGCCGGCAATGGAGGAACAGATATGAGACTTGCTGGCAAGGTCGCCATCGTCACTGGCGGCGGTTCGGGATTTGGCGAAGGCATCGTCAGGAAATTCGTCACCGAAGGTGCGCGGGTCGTGTTGATGGACCGTGATGGGGCCGCCGCGGCCCGCGTTGCTGCCGAAGTCGGCGAAAATGTGCGGCCAATCACTGGCGACGTCTCGACACTCGCAAGCTTCGAAGCGGCGGCAGACCTGGCCCGCTCGGCCTTTGGCGGTCTCGACATACTGGTCAACAATGCCGGCGTGGCCCAGCCGCCCCTGGCGCTCGAGACGATGGACGAAGAGACGTTCGACCGGATCGCCAACGTCAACATGCGATCCATCTACAATGGCGCCCGTGCGGTCGTTGCGCATTTCAAATCCATCAAATCGGGCGCCATCCTCAACGTCGCCTCCACCGGCGGCGTCTCGCCGCGCCCGAATTTGACCTGGTACAATGCTTCCAAAGGCTGGGCGATTGCCGCCACCCGGGCCATGGCCGTGGAACTCGCCCCCTTCGGCATCCGCGTCAACGCCATCAACCCGGTTGCCGGCGACACGCCGCTTCTGTCCACCTTCATCGGCTCCGGCGAGGAAAACCGCGCCCGCGTCGTCGCCACCATTCCGATCGGCAGGCTGTCTACGCCGGCGGACATGGGCAACGCCGCGGCATTCCTGTGCTCCGACGAGGCCAGCATGATCACCGGCGTCGACCTCAATGTCGACGGCGGCAAGTGCATCTGAGCGTTAGACCATTTGGGAGTTGGCGATGAAGCCTGTCTACGAAATCGCCGTGGTGCATGGCGACGGCATCGGCCCGGAAGTCTGCGCCGCAGCGGTTCAAGTGGTGAAAGCAGCGCTTGGTCCCGGCAACCCCTTGCACTTCAGCGAATACCCGGCCGGAGCCGAGCATTTCCTGAAGACCGGCCAGAGCTTTCCCGAGCCGACCTTCCAGGCCTGCCGCGCGGCGGACGCCATCCTGCATGGTGCGGGCGGCTTGCCGGGCGTCGTCCATCCCGATGGAACCGAAGCAGGCCTGGATTTCACGCTGAGGCTGCGCTTCGAACTCGATCTCTATGCCAACATCCGCCCCGTCAGGCTCTTCGAGGGCGTGCCGAGCCCGTTGAGCGGCGTGAATGCCGGAGATATCGACTACATCATCTTGCGCGAGAACAGCGAAGGGCTTTACGCCGCGCGGGGATCGGGCGCGCTGTTGCGCGGCGAAGTCGCGGTCGACACGCTGGTGCAGACCCGCTCCGGCATCGTGCGCATCGTGCGCAAGGCCTTCGAACTGGCGCGCCAGTCGGGCGGCGCGCCTCGTGACGGCGTGCGCCGGGTCACCTGCTGCGACAAGGCCAACGTGCTGCGCAGCTATGCCTTCTTCCGCTCCGTCTTCGACGAAGTGGCGAAGGACTATCCCGATATCGCGACCGAGCACGCGCTGGTCGACGCCATGGCGATGCATCTCGTGCTGAAACCGGGCCATTTCAACGTCATCGTCAGCGAGAACATGTTCGGCGACATCCTGTCCGACCTCGCCGCCGCGACGGTGGGCGGGATGGGCATGGCGCCTTCAGCCGAGATCGGCGCGGCCAACGGCTTCTTCCAGGCCGCGCACGGCTCGGCGCCCGACATTGCCGGCCAAGGTATCGCCAATCCGTATGGGACGATCCTGTCGGCAGCCTCGATGCTCGACTGGCTCGGCCACAAGCATGGCGACGAGAGGCTCAACCAGGCCGCGGCGCGCATCCGTCGCGTGACCGAGGACTGCTTGGCCAACGGGCTTCTGAGCGCCGACCTGAAAGGCAGGGCGTCGACCAGCGAGATAACCCGCTCGATCTGCGACCGGCTCGCGGCAGCGGCGTGACTGATGATCAAGGTGAAGATAGATCTTGTTGGACCTCGCAAGGTCGGCCAGACGCTCATGCGCCGGATATTCATTGCCGACCGGCACGAGGGCGAGGCTTGAGATGGGCGCTCTCGATCGCCAGGTTTCGGTCGAGGATTTTCGCAGGCTTGCCCGTCGTCGCCTGCCGAAATCCATCTTCGAATTCATCGATGGCGGGGCGGGGCAGGAACTCACCCTTAACGCCAACCGAAGCGATTTCGAAAAGATCAGACTTTTGCCGCGCGTGCTTACCGATGTTTCGCATCCGAACGTTTCCACGACGCTCTGGTCCGAGACCTTGCCGACACCGCTCGTGATCAGCCCGATGGGTTCCTGCGCGCTGGTCAGGCCCGGAGCCGACATTGCGATCGCGAGGGCGGCAACCGCTCGCGGCATCCCCTACACACTCTCCACCATGGCCACGGCCAGCATCGAAGGCATGGCGCGAGCCGTACAGGGGCCGCTGTGGTTCCAGCTTTATGTGCTCAAGGATTTCGACTTCAATCGCCAACTGGTGAGGCGAGCGGAAGAATTTGGCTATTCGACGCTGGTGGTGACCGTTGATCTGCAAGCCGGGGGCAAGCGCGAAAAGGATCTTAGGAACGGCATATCCATCCCACTGCGGCCTTCGGCCCGGCATCTCTGGGAAGGCATGCTTCATCCTGGCTGGTCGCTGCGCCTGCTGCGCGGTCGTCTGCCCCAGTTCGAGAACGTCCGCGGCTATCTCGGTGACAACAGCGCCGGCCTGACGATCGCCGCGCGTGTTGGCGGCAGCCTCCATGCAGGTTTCGACTGGGACGATTTCCGCCAGATCCGCGACTGGTGGAAAGGCCGGCTGCTGGTCAAGGGCATCCTGCACCCCGGGCGACGCGTCGCGACTGGTGGCGGCTGGTGCCGATGGCATCTGGGTGTCCAACCATGGAGGCCGTCAGCTCGACGGTGCTGTATCGAGCATCGATGCCCTGCCCGCCATCCGTCAGGCACTGGGCGCCCAAGTCCCGATCCTCATCGATTCCGGTATCCGCACGGGCACGGACATCATCAAGGCCAAGGCACGCGGCGCCACCGTCGCGGCGATCGGCCGGGCCGCCCTGTTCGGCGCCGTGGCTGGCGAGGCCGGTGTGGCCAAGGCACTCGATATCATCCTGGACGAAGTGGTGACTTGCCTCAGGCTCTGCGGAATCCCCCGTTTTCAGGAAGCGGGATCAGAAATCATAGCATAGCGCCAAGACGTGTGCTCACGCTTGGTCGCAAAGTTTCAGCCACCAATTGCCGCCCTCGCACGCCGCTCTTCCCAGGCCCAAAAGCCGCCGTCCATCCAGACGACGGCAGCCATTCAGAAAGCGTTTGTTTGATGCACACGCGCTGGCGACAGCGTTATGAAATTCGAAAGGCTGCGCAGTCGGATAGGCGGACTAAACTCCGCCGCCCGGTGCTGTTTTCGGTTCCATCCATCCGTTCTTCAGGACATCGCGAAGCACGTTCCGAGTGTCTTCGCCCGCTGCCGTTGCGCCGCTCGCCCAAGCGATCGCCAGTGCTCCGAAAAAGATGTCGCGCCCGGTCATCGTCCGTCGTGCAAGCCCTTCGTCCTGTGCAGCCTTCAGGATTCGCTCCGTCGTCGCGATGACAGCATGGCAGGTCGGCGTCAGCGGGGATTCTACTCGGCAAGCGGCCCGTAACGGTTCAGGCAAGCCCTCATAAGCCAGCATCCAGTCGCCGAGAGCTTCAACCCAGAGTTCGAGTGCGCGGCCTGCATCGCTCTCCCCGGCTTCGATTTCAACGCGACGATGGTCGAGGCTTTCATAGTGAAGAATTAGCAGCGCAGCCAGGAGGGCGTCTTTGTTTGGAAAATGGCGGTAGAGCGTCCCTGCCCCCACGCCCGCCAGCTTCGCGATAGCATCCATCGAGACGTCAACACTGTCGTTGCCGAACGCTTGTCGCGCCACCTCGAGAATGTGCGCCCGATTGTGTTGCGCGTCCCTGCGGAGGGCTGACGTGATCGACGATTGAAACATGACTGACCTTTGAACCCTTGAAGATCGGAGACACTCTCCGTATCTAAAGTCGAAGCGGAGATAGTCTCCATATATCCCGTGGTCGACTGTTCTAACAGGTCGGCATGAGCCGGCGAAACGAGGACGATGATCAGGCAGATGATACCGGCATGCATCTGGGCAACGGTACGGCAACCTGCCTGGGGCCTGGCGCGCGGTCAGTAGATGCCGCGAGCAAGCTATACGAAGTTCGAGGCGGGCTGTTCCATCGGGGGTTATGGCGGCACCACCCTGCGCGACCATCTGGATGTCCCGCTCAACACGGGATCGATCCGCGCATCATGCGCTGAGCTCACAATCACAATTACCTGGAAGGAAATCGACATGAACATCGGCATTATCGGCGCGGGAAATATCGGCACCACCCTCGCACGAAAGCTGACAGCGGCCGGACACGCGGTGAAGCTGGCGGGCTCGAAGGGGCCTGATGACATCCGCGAGAAGGCGATGAAGGTTGGTGCGCTCCCGGTTGCCGCGCACGAAGCAGCCAGGGATGTCGAGGCGATCGTTCTATCGATCCCGTTTGCGAAGATTCCCGATGTCGCCAACATCTTTGCCGATGTACCAGCCGACGTGGTCGTGATCGACACCTCCAATTATTATCCTATGCGCGACGGGAACATCGCGGAGGTTGACGATGGCAAGCCGGAAAGCGTCTGGTCCAGCGAACAACTCGGCCGGCCGGTGGTCAAGACGTTCAATGCGGTCCTCGCCCAAACGCTCGCCGAAGGTGGCGGAACGGCCGAACGGATCGCGATCCCCGTCGCAGGCGATGATGCGCATGCCAAAGCGATCGCACGCGAACTGGTGAACGAGACCGGTTTCGACGCACTTGATGCCGGCGATCTCGCGAGTTCCTGGCGCCAGCAACCGGGCACGCCAGCCTACTGCACGGAACTGACGTTGCCTGATCTTCAGCATGCGCTGTCCACGGCGGAAAAGGCGCGCGCACCCGGAGCTCGCGACGCACTGATCAAGGGCTTCATGGAGGCGACGGCCCCCCTCCGCCACGAGCAGATCGTAGCCCGCAACCGTGAAGTCACCGCCCTCCGATGAGAGACTTTTCCGATTCCGGCCCGAGGTGGTGACCAAGAAGACTCTCCAAGAGTTCCTTCTGTTTGTCGGGAACAACCTGCCAGCGACGATGACGAGGCCGGCGTGAACCGGCTCTTTAGAGTTTTGTGAAGCCCTTGGCGTTATTTGCGACAAAGGTGAAATCCCCCTTGATGATGCGAGGCATCAACTCCCACGCTCCGCTGCTCAACCAGCGAGCCTGAGCCATAGCGCCTGCCTGACGGCAGGCGGTTAGCCGCCGCCGCCCATGGTCACGGACATGAAGGCCCGGAAGGCCGCCGCGGCCGGTTCGATTGATCTGTCCCGCGACCAGGCCAGGCCGACATCCATGGTAGGAATGGGCTCGACAAGCCCGCGCACTTCGATGCGCTGCCCCTCCAAGGACCAGGGGCGGTAAACCATGTCGGACAGGACAGTGACCCCCATGCCGGCAGCCACGAGCGACCGCACGGCCTCGACCGAACTGGTGGTAAGGACGGCGCGAAGCGAAAGCCCCGCGGCATCCCAGTAACGGGCGGCCGTCGTACGTGCCTCGTCAACCGTCAGCATGACATAATCTTCCGCCGCCACATCGGCGAGGCTGATTTCCTGCCGCGCGAGCAGATGATGATCAGCCGAAAGCCAGAGCCGGCGGTTCGACCGCATCAAGACCTCCTGCGCCAACTCCTTGGTGTGCTCCAGGTTGGACACCAGCATCACGGCCATGTCGATGTCCCCGCACATCAACCCGCTTTCGAGAGCGTCTCGGGGCAGTTCCAGCACCTCGACCTCGATCTCGGGATAGGTCTTTCGAAACCGCGCGTAGTGGCGCGACATGTAGTAGCCGACGACCGTGTAGGTCATGCCAAGCCGCAGCTTGCCCGCCAGGCCTTTCCTATCGCGCAACGGGCTTCGGACGGCGGCAGCGACGGCCCCGGTGATAACACGCGCATGTTCAAGAAACCGCGCGCCCTCCATAGTCAGTCTTACGCCAGCGTGGTTACGCTCCAAAAGCCGTACGCCCAGGTCAGCCTCAAGCGTCTTTATCGCCGCAGTGACGGCCGATTGCGAGATGTTGAGTTCCACCGCAGCATGACTGACCTGTCCGCTCTCGGCGGTCGCGATAAAATAATCAAGCTGTTTCAAGGTGATGGTCATGGTGCGCTCCGGCCCAGAACCATTATCTGTTTTTTTGATATGACAATCAATAAACTACTATTTCACAAACGCCCTCGCATGCGCAAAAAATGCTGCAACGCCGCAAAGACGGCAGCTTCGAGGGGTAACAATGCGATGGCGGTGACGCTAAACTGCGACATGGGCGAAAGCTTTGGCCTCTACAAGGTTGGCGATGATATGGGCATGATGCCCATCATCGACGTTGCCAATGTCGCCTGTGGTTTTCATGCCTCCGATCCGGATCACATGCACGCCGCCGTCCGCAGCGCCAAGGCGAGTGGCGTAAAGATCGGCGCCCATCCAGGCTTGCCCGACATTCAGGGTTTCGGCCGGCGCGAGATGCGGATGACCCGCGAAGAAGTCAGGAACACCATCATTTACCAGGTGGGAGCGCTTGCCGGCTTCCTCAGGGCCGAGGGTGTGGAACTCCACCACATCAAGCCGCATGGCAGCCTCTACTTCATGGCCATGCAGCAGGAGGCAATCGCCCATGGCGTGTGCGACGCGGCAGAGATTTTCGGCGTACCCCTCTTCGGCATGACGGGCACCCTGCATGAGAAGATCTATCAAGAGCGCGGTATCCCATTCGTCGCCGAGTTCTATGCCGATCTCGACTACGATGCCTCCGGCAAGCTGATCTTGACGCGCGTTCATGACGCCAAGGACCCCGCAGAGATGGCCGAGCGGTGCGTGCGCGCCATCAGGGAGGGCGAGGGCACGGCAGAGGACGGCGGTTTCTTCCCCGTACGCTGCGAAACCATCTGCGTGCATTCCGATACGCCGAACGCCATCGAAATAGCCAGGGCCGTGCGCACCGCAATCGCTCCCTGGCACTGAACTCGACCGAACCCGCCCGCGCAGGCGGTTCCAAATTAGTCTGTCTGCAGTTTTCCGGAGCTTTTTATGGCCCAGATTCTTTCGCCTCTTCCCGGCACTTTCTATCGCAGCGCTTCGCCAGACCAGCCGCCCTACAAGGCGGATGGCGACGCGGTTTCCGCCGGAGACGTAATCGGCCTCATCGAAGTGATGAAGTCGTTCCACGAAGTGAGGGCCGAGACGGCCGGTACGAACATCCGCTTCATTGCCGACAATGAAGACCCGATCATGGCCGGCGCACCTATCGCGGATCTCGACTGATGCTGAAAAAGCTTCTGGTTGCCAACCGGGGCGAGATAGCGGTCAGGATCATCCGGGCCGCGCAAGATTTGGGGATCGCCACCGTGGCGGTGTATTCGGCCGCAGACGCCGAGTCGCTCCACGTCCAGCTTGCGGACGAATCGGTCAACATCGGCCCACCAGCAGCAAAGAAGTCCTATCTCAATGTCGAAGCAATTCTGAAGGCTGCCCGCGACACCGGTTGCGACAGCGTTCATCCTGGCTATGGTTTCCTTGCCGAGAATGCCGCGTTTTCCGACGCGGTCACAGGCGCTGGATTGGTCTTCGTCGGCCCGTCGGGAGATGCGATCCGGATGATGGGAGACAAGGTCTCGGCGCGATCGGCCGCCGCCGCTGCAGGTGTCCCTGTGGTGCCTGGCTCGGCTGGCCGGGTCGAGGGCCTCAAGGCTGGCCACGAGGTGCTGACCGCAACCGGTTTTCCGGTGATGATCAAGGCGGCGGCAGGCGGCGGCGGGCGGGGCATCCGCATCGCCAACTCGCTCGCCGAGTTCGAACAAGCCTTTCCTCAGGCCGAAGCAGAAGCCCTCGCCGCCTTTGGCGACGGTGGCCTCTACATGGAAAAAGTGATCGGCAAGGCCCGCCATATCGAGGTGCAGGTGCTGGCAGACGGAAGCGATGCCATTCACTGCTATGAGCGGGAGTGCTCGCTGCAGCGGCGACGCCAGAAGGTTTGGGAGGAGGCGCCGTCGCGCGCACTTTCAGACAGGCTGCGCGAGGATCTCTGCGCTTCGGCGGTCGCTTTGGCCAAGGCGGTCAAATACTCTGGTGCCGGCACGGTAGAGTATCTTTATGACGATGAAGCAGATCGCTTTTACTTCATCGAGATGAACACCCGTATCCAGGTCGAGCACCCGGTCACCGAAGCGATCACCGGCATCGACCTCGTTGCGGAGATGCTTCGCATCGCCGGCGGCGAGAAGCTGCGGATTCGGCAAGGCGATGTCTCCGTCAAGGGGCATGCGATCGAAGTCCGACTCAATGCCGAAGACCCGGCGAAGGAGTTCGCTCCATTCCCTGGGCAGGTGGCCGAGCTTCGCATTCCCGGCGGTCCGGGCGTACGCTTCGATTCGATGCTCTACCAAGGCTATCAGGTGCCGCCCTTTTATGATTCGCTGCTTGCCAAGCTGATCGTGCATGCAGAAACGCGCGAGGCGGCGATAGTGCGCCTGATCCGCGCGCTCAACGAGTTGAAGATCGGCGGGCTCAAGACCACCAAGCCGCTGTTTCTTGCGCTGGCCGCCGATCCGGCGGTACGGGCGGGAGACGTGCATACCCGCTGGCTGGAAGGCTGGCTCATCGAAAACGCCGCAACATTGGCGGGTTAAGGAGGACCGATGTCGATACGATTCAACTTCGGCGGTGACGAACATATCTTCGGCGAGGTGTCCGAAGAAATGTCGCTCACCTCCTTCTTTACCGGCCTTTCGATGACGAACGCGGTGCGTACGGCAGGCATCCGAGGTGTCACCGAGATCTGCCCAGCCAACGCCAGCTTCCAGATTCGCTTCAACCCCGACATCGTCAAGCCGCAGGATTTGCTCAGCGAACTGAAGTCGATGGAAGAGGCGGCCTCGAAGGCGGACCCGGTGCTGAAGACCCGGATCATCGAACTGCCGGTTTATTTCCAGGATCCATGGACGCGTGAAACCTGCCTGCGCTTCCGCGAGCGCCATCAGGACCCCTCCTCCACCGATCTTGAATATTCGGCACGCATCAACGGCTACGCCACGGTGGAAGAGTTTATCACGGCATATTCCGGCCAGCCCTGGTTCGTGTCCATGGTCGGCTTCGTCGCCGGACTCCCCTTCCTGTACCAGATGGTTGAGCGCAAGAAACAGATTCAGGCGCCGAAATATTTGCGTCCACGCACCGACACTCCCAAGCTCACCATTGGCCATGGCGGCTGCTTTGCAGCGATCTATTCGGTGCGCGGCGCTGGCGGCTACCAGATGTATGGCATAACCCCGGCTCCGATCTACGACCCGACCAGGAAGGTGCGCTACCTCTCAGATGATATGTGCCTGTTCGAGCCAGGCGACATCGTCAAGTTCAAGGCCATTGGCCGCGATGACTACGACGCCACGCTGGAGGAAATCGAAGCCAATCGGTGGCAGCCGACGGTTCGCGAGTGCACCTTCAGCCTGAAGGACTTCAACGGCGATATTTACGGCACCAATGCAAAGCTGATGGAGCTTATCAATGGCCGTTAAGGTAATCTCACCCGGCCTCTCCACTTCCGTGCAGGATCTTGGCCGACCGGGCCACTACCATGTCGGCATTCCAGAAGGTGGCGGCATGGACCGCTTTGCCACACGCATCGCAAACCTGCTTGTCGGCAACGATCCGGGTGCCGCGGTGCTCGAAGCCACCTTCATGGGCCCCGAACTCGAATTCACCCAATCCGCGGTCGTCGCCGTCACGGGAGGAGAACTCCCCCCCAAACTCAATGGCGAGGAACGGCCGACCTGGGAAAGTTTTCCGGTGAAGGCCGGTGACCGGCTTTCCTTCGGCTTCCTCAAGGGCGGCGCGCGCGCTTATCTGGCCGTCTCCGGCGGTATCGACGTACCCGTGGTTCTCGGTTCGCGCTCGACTTACATTCTGGGCGCACTCGGCGGCCATCAGGGCCGCACGCTGAAGGCGGGTGATGAGCTTCCCCTCGGCGAGGGTTCCGGCAAAGCCGGTCTTTCACTGCCTGCAAATCTGCGCCGCGCGGGCAATAGTCCGGCGGAACTCAGAATGCTTCCCGGCATGTACTGGCATCGGATCACTGAAGCTGCCGGCACTCGGTTCTTTGAGGAAACCTGGAAGGTCGCACCCGAAGCCGACCGCATCGGCTATCGCTTCCGGGGTGGGACGCCGCTGGAATTCGTCGAGCGCGAGCAGCCTTTCGGTGCGGGCTCCGACCCCTCGAACATCGTCGATGCCTGCTATCCCTACGGATCCGTCCAGGTGCCGAGTGGCACGGAGCCGATCGTTCTTCACCGGGACGCGGTTTCGGGTGGCGGGTACATGATGCTGGGCGTGGTGATATCGGCCGACATGGACCTTATCGCCCAGCTCCAGCCGCACACCCCGGCGCGCTTCGTTCCGGTGACGCTGGAAGACGCGCTTGCCGCGCGAACCGAACAGCGCGCCGCGCTGGCGCGTGCTGAAGGGCATCTGGCCGGCTGACGTCAGCCGGGAAAATGCCGGCGGAGGAGCCGGTGGCGAGGAGATCGGCCGGCCAAAACCGACCGTGCGTGGCGGAAGACAAAATCCGGTGCGCGAAACGACAAGACGACGCCGGGCAACGGCGTGAATTTGGCACCCGAGCAGTCCGCTAGAGACCGCCGGAACCGACAGGGGAAGACATTTGCAACGTGACTGGCCGCAAGGCCGGATGCTTCGCGCCTTTCCGTCGGTAGAAAGAAGGAAAGGGTCATGAGTCATCTGAGCGCGGAGAATGTCTCGGTATCGTTTGCGGGGCTGAAGGCCCTGTCATCGGTAGACCTCCAAATTACGCCCGGCCGCATCAGTGGCCTCATCGGCCCGAATGGCGCTGGCAAGACCACGCTCGTCAACGTGCTGACCGGCTTCCAGGCACCGACGGAAGGCACCATCAAGCTCGACGGGGCAGCACTCACAGGTCTCAAGCCGCATCAGGTCCGGCGGCGCGGCATTGCCCGCACCTTCCAGGGTGGGCGGCTCTTCCGCGACCTGCCTGTGCTGGACAATTTGGAGGTAACCGGCGTTGGTCTGGGAATGAGCCGGCGCGCTGCCATCGCCGAAGCGGAAGCGATGCTCGACTGGATAGGCATCGGTGCGCTGGGCACCCGCATCGCCGGAACGTTGCCATATACGGACGAGCGCCGCGTCGCCATTGGCCGCGCCCTGATGGGACGGCCCGCGTACATCCTGCTCGACGAGCCCGCGGCTGGCATGAGCGCGCTGGAGGCGCGGGAGCTTTCGGCCCTGATAAGACATATCGCCAGCGATCTCGGCTGTGGTGTCCTGCTCATCGAGCACAATGTCGGGCTGGTGCTCGGCCTTTGCCAGCATATCGTCGTGCTCGATTCCGGAGCGATCATCGAGGAAGGCCCGCCTGCCGCGATCCGCGACAGCGAGAAGGTGCGCCACGCCTATATGGGCACGGCCGCGAACACCGACCTGCCTGTGCTGGAGGCGATGGAATGAGCCTGCTCGCCCTTTCCGATATCACTATCCGCTACAGCCGTCTCACGGCGGTCCGAAATGTCTCCTTCTCCATGGACGAGGGAGAAATCCTGTTCATCACCGGCCCGAACGGAGCCGGGAAGTCTTCGCTGCTGCGCGCGATCGCCGGTGTTACGCCAGTGGCGGGCGGCCGGATCGACCTTGCAGGTCATGAGATCACCGGCCAGGCGCCGGAGAACATCGCCCGGCTCGGATTCTCCATGGTGCCGGAGGGGCGCGATGTCTTCGGCTCGCTGACGACCGAAGAGAACCTTCTGGTCGGAACCGGCATGCACGCCCGCGAACGCGGCTGGCGCAGCCGAGCGGCCGACGAACTCGAAGCCGTCTACGCAACCTTCCCGATGCTGAAAGAGAGGCGGCATGGGCAGGCGGGATTGCTGTCCGGCGGGCAGCAGCAAATGCTGGTCATCGGACGCGCGTTGATGACCAATCCGCGGCTTGTAGCCATCGACGAGCCTTCGCTGGGCCTCGCCCCCAACATCAACGACCAGGTCTATGAGCGGCTGATCGCGCTGCGTGCGCAGCGCCAGCTCACGCTCCTGATCGTTGAGCAGAGCTCGGCCCGGGCGATGATGGTGGGAGGGCGGATGATCCTGATGCGTGGCGGACAGATCGTGCTCGATGGCGACGCGCGGACGCTCGGCAACGGCGAGGCGATCCAGGCTGCCTATTTCGGTTACGAGGACCACTGAGATGCTCCAGATCCTGTTCGACGCACTCTCGCTTGGTTCGCTCTACGCGCTTGGGGCGCTTGGCATTGCCCTCATCTTCGGCGTCATGCGGCTGGTGAACTTCGCGCATGGCGACGTCATCGCCTTCTGCGTCTTCGCGCTGCTATGGCCCTCAACAGACGCCATGGCCATCGTCTTCGCTGGCCAATTGCCGTGGTACCTGCTGGTGCCCTTCGTGCTCCTTTGCGGGGCCGGGCTGTCGGTGCTGTGCGAAATCGTTGTCTTCAGGCGGTTCCGCCAGGCAAATCCGGCAACCATGATGATCGCCTCCTTCGCGCTCGGTTTCGTCATTCGCTACTTCCTGCTCATGCTTTTCTCCAGTCGGCCGAAATCGATCTCGCTGCTGCCCGAACTGTCCCAGCCGGTGGAGATCCTCGGTGCCAGGCTTCCCCTCCTCCAGCTCATAACAATCGTCGCCACGATGGTCATCCTGATCGGCCTGACACTGTTCCTGCGTCAAACCCGCTTCGGCCTGGAGATGCGGGCGGCGGCCGAGAACTTCTCGATGGCCCGCATGCTGGGTGTGCGTGCGAACCGGGTTATCATGGGCGCGTTCGCGCTCTCCGGCGCGTTGGCCGCCGCCATTGCACTGATCTTTGGCGCCCAGACAGGCACGCTGGACATCCAGATGGGCGCCTCGATCATGTTGATGGCCTTCATCGCCACCGTCATTGGCGGCCTCGGCAGCCTCGGGGGAGCCGTGCTCGCCGGCTTCTTGCTGGGTGCCGCCTCGGTGATCATGCAGGTCATGCTGCCCATCGACGCCCGGCCGTTCCGCGATGCCTTTGTCTATGGAGCGGTCATCCTCGTTCTCCTCTTCCGCCCGCAAGGGCTTATTGCCGCGCGCGGCACCAAGGAAAGGGTCTGATTTCATGGGTGTCGCCGCCTCCCTCACCAACTCTACCGCTGCCGGTGCCGCGGCTGCCGAGCGAAAGCCCGCCCGCTTCGCGCTTGCCCGCCGCACAATCCTGACGCCGGTCCTGCTTTCTCTGCTGCTGCTGGCCATCGCGCTGATCACGGTGATGACCGGATCGCGGCCCTTCAACCAGACGGTGATCGACGTGTTCGTCCGTGTCATCCTCGTCGTGGGCCTATACATCTTTATCGGAAATTCGGGCGTTCTCAGCTTCGGGCATATCGGCTTCACCTGCCTTGGCGCCTACGCGGCCGCATGGCTCACCATCAATCCGATGATGAAACGCGGTTCGCTGCCGGGATTGCCCGAATGGCTGCTGGCGACCCGTTTGCCGTACTGGCAATCGGCCGTGCTGGCGGCATTGTTCGCCGCCCTCGCCGCTCTCATCTTCGGGCGGGTGCTGATGCGGCTATCCGGCATCGCGGCTTCGATCGCGACCTTCGCGATGCTCGCCATGATCAACACAATTTATTCCAACTGGGAGAGCGTGACCGGAGCGACCTCATCGGTCGTCGGCATTCCGATCGTGCGCATGATCTGGCCGTATCTCATCGGCGCCGTGGTCGCAATCTTCATCGCCTGGGCGCACGCGATCTCCCGGTCCGGCCTGGCCCTTCGTGCTGCCCGCGACGAGCCCACCGCCGCCGCGGCTTCCGGTATCGACATTCCCAGGGAAAGACTCGTGGCGTTCGTCGTATCGGGCGCGGTGATGGGGCTGGGCGGTGCGCTTATGGCTCATTCCATCGGCGTGGTCACACCCGATACATTCTATCTCGGTCTCACCTTCATCACCCTTTCCATGCTCGTCGTCGGCGGCATGGGCAGCCTGTCGGGGGGTGTGGTGGGTGTCGTCCTGCTGTCCGCCCTGATCCAGGCGCTGCGCTGGCTGGAGGCAGGCGTATCGCTCGGCGAGTCCACTTTCGCCCTCCCGAAAGGGGTCCAGGAAATAGCCCTCGGCGTCATCATGATCGTGATCCTCGCGCTTCGCCCATCCGGACTCATGGGCAACCGCGAGCTCACCTTACCTCGCAGCAGTCGCAACAAGTGACCGGCGGCACAAGCCCGACCGGAAAACAAAAAAGGAGACGTGCATGACATACAAAATGAGAATTGTCGCAACCGCTCTGGCCTCGATGTCCATCGCATATCCGGCGCTGGCCGATGACAAGACTATCGTCATCGGCTTCGCCACTGCGGAGTCGGGCTTCATGGAAGCTTATGACAAGCCTGCGCAGGAGGCGGCCTTGATCCGCATCGACGAGATCAATGCGGCTGGCGGCCTGCTTGGAAAGCAGATCAAGGTTGTCAAGGCCGACACCAAGTCCGACCGGGCCGAAGGCGCCAAGGCGGGCCTCTCCGTGCTCGACCAGGGTGCGGATCTCGTGGTCGTGTCCTGCGATTACGACTTCGGATCGCCGGCTGCGCTCGCGGCCGAGGACGCGGGCCGTATCTCCTTCTTCCTGTGCGCGGAATCGGTCAAGGCCGGTATCCAGGGTGTCGGCCCGCACAGCTTCTCCGCGTCGGTGCTGGCGGCCGTGCAGGGCGCAACCATGGCCGAGTGGGCATTCAAGGAAAAGGGCGCAAAGGACTTCTACCGTCTGCTCGATACCTGGACGGCCTACAACAAGGGCATCTGCGACGGCTTCGACTGGATGATGCCGAAGCTCGAAGCCCAGGGCGCGAAGCTTGTCGGTGAAGACACCTTCAAGAACGAGGACGCCTCCATCGCCGCGCAGATCACCCGCATCAAGTCTCTGCCGAAGGAGCCGGATGCGATCATGCTTTGCACGATGATGCCGGGCGCTGTCTCGGCCATCAAGCAGCTTCGCGCCGCGGGTATCAACTCCATGATCCTGAATGGATCGGGCGTCGACGGTAGCTATTGGCTTTCGGCTGTGCCCGATCTGACGAACTTCTACGTCCCCGTTCAGGGATCGATCTATGGCGACGATCCCAATCCGGCCGTGCTGAAGTTCAATGCCACCTACAAGGCGAAGACAGGCGCCGATCCCTCGAGCCAGTATGTCTTTCCGGGTTACGTCATGGTCGACGTCTGGGCCAAGGCGGTGGAGCGTGCAGGCACGGCCGATGCCGACGCGGTCGTCGCGGAACTGGAAAAGATGAAGAATGAGCCGACGCTGTTCGGGCCTCGTACCTTCTCGCCGGAACTGCATCACCAGAACCAGACGCGGTACCTGATCGTCGAGACCAAGGCCGGCAAGCCGGGTGTTGTAGGCAACTGGACGATTTCCGAGCCGGTACCGATGGAAGCCTTGCTCAAGTAGGAGAAGATGGGCCGGATAAGTCCGGCCCTTCATCTACGAAAGGCCCTGTTCCTCTGGGACGACCGGGCCTTTCGTCTTTGAGGATCTTGCCTTTGGACAAAAAATGAGGGCGGCCCGTTTGGACCGCCCTTGTCGCCCGATGAATTCAGATTTTCGCTACCCTCGCGCTTTGCGGTAGGAATCCTTGAGCGCTATGAGCTCCCCCGAGAAAGCGAAGATATCGCAGCCGTCGACTTCGATTTTCTGCCCCGCTGCCGTGGTGCCGACGAAGCGCCATGATGAAAGCCCGGTGTCGCCCGTCACGACGTGCCGTCCCCTGGTCCACTCGGCTTTCGGGAAGGCATCGAACAGCGCTGCATAGGCGGCGCGCACGGCGTCACGCCCCATATGCTTGCGCCCTTCGGCATCGGGTCCAGCCGAGCCGTGGAAAGCGCAATTCTCAGCCATGCAGTCCATCAGCGCGCCCACGTCGCGGGCGTTCCAGGCCGCGAGGAACCGGTCGAGCACGGCCAGCCGCCTGGCTGCGAGATCGCCGGCTTCAACGACCTCGACCTCCAGGAACGCGAGCGGTGCATCGCCGGCATTGATGACGTTGTGAGCCACACCCGTCCGCCGCGAATAGGGCACCCCTTGGGTGAGAGCGGCTTGCGACTGCGCGCCGTCCGGGCCTTCGAGACCGAGTTTGCCGCCCGTAAGCGGCACGATGACGTAGTCATGGCCATGGATGTGCCAGCCGGTCTCGGCCCCGGTGGCAAAGCGCCATTCGGTGACCCGGAAGCGTTCGTCGTCGATATGGACGACCGGTTCGGCTTTCATGCGGGTCATTCAAGTCCCTCCTTGGCGACCGCACCGGTCAGGCGCTCAAGCGTCCGGCCCATGCGCGTCATGATTTCCTTCACATCGTCTTCTGTCGAGATCATCGGCGGACAGAGCGCGAGCTGGTCGCCGATGGCGCGGAAGATGAGGCCTTCCTCGTGGCCGATTCCTGCTGCGATAGCCCCTACACGCCCAACCTTGGCGAAGGGGCGTTTCGTCGCCTTGTCCGCCACCAGTTCAACGGCGCCGATAAGACCGGTGCCCCTCGCTTCGCCGACAAGCGGGTGATCGGCGAATGAGCGGATGCCGGCCTGGAACGACGTCTCAAGGCGGGCCGCGTTTCCGATCAGGTCCCGCTCCTCGAAGATGGCCAGATTCTCGAGACCCACCGCCGTGGCGACCGGATGACCCGACGCGGTGAAGCCGTGGCCGAAATTGCCGATCGTGGCGGTGTTGTCGGCGATCGCCTGATAGATCGCATCGGAGAAAATGACGGCGGCAAGCGGCATATAAGACGACGTGATTTGCTTGGAGACCGTCATGATATCAGGCGTGAAGCCGTATTTCTGAGCGCCGAAGGGCGTACCAAGCCGCCCGAAACCACAGATCACCTCGTCTGCTATCAGAATGATATCATTTGCCCGGCAGATTTTCTCCACGCCTTCCCAGTACCCGACCGGTGGTGGCAGAACGCCGCCGGCTGCCATAAGCGGCTCTCCTATGAAGGCCGCGATGGTGTCAGCCCCTTCTTCCGCGATCACCGCTTCCAGTTCGGCGAGCAGGCGCGCCGTGAAGGCGGCTTCGTCTTCGCCTTCCATGCCGAAGCGATAGAAGTGCGGGCAGGTCAGGTGGCGAACGGGAATCGCTGGCAGATCGAAGTCGCGATGGTTGACCGGCAGGCCTGTCAGGCTGCCGGAGGCGACGGTGATGCCGTGATAGCCCTTGGTCCGCGCCAGGAATTTCTTCTTTTTTGGCCGGCCCAGCGCGTTGTTCATGAACCACATCATCTTGACGATGGTGTCGTTGGCTTCCGAGCCCGACGACGTGAAGAAGACACGCGTCAGGTTTTCCGGCGTCATCTCCACGAGTTTCTCCGCGAGCCGGATGGATGGCTCATGCGCCTTGGAGGAGAAGGTGTGATAGTAGGGCAGCTTCAGCATCTGCTGATAGGCAGCGTCGGCCAACCGCTTTTCCGAAAAGCCGACGCCCACCGACCAGAGCCCGGCGAGCCCTTCGATGTATTCCTTGCCGCGTTCGTCATACACGCGGATGCCGTCGCCGCGGCTGATGATCAGCGGCCCGGTTTCTTCGTGCTGACGCAGGTTTGTGTATGGGTGCATGGTGGTGGCGATGTCGGCGGCGGCGAGAGAGTTGGAAAGCGCATCCATGGAAGTCCTCAGCGGCTTGGGGAAATGGTTCGGGCGGTGAGTTCGAGATAGTCCTCGATCCCATGCGTGGAGCTTTCACGATTCGGGAAACGAATCATGGCAGGCTGTTGGAATGGGTGTCGATGATCCGCCGCATCAGCGCGGCTACGTCGCGCGCATTCGGAGGATCGGAGTGGATGCAGACGGTGTCGAAGTCGACCGGGCGGATCGTACCGTCTGTCGTGACGAGTTCGCGTCGGGTAAGCGCCCCCACCATGCGATGCTCGGCAAGTGTCAGGTCGATGGCCGACTGGACGCGCGGGATGATCAGGCTGCCGCCGGGAGCGTAGGCAAGATCGGGAAAGAACTCGCCCACGAAGGCAACGCCGAGCTCGGCTGCCGCCGTCTCGTGACGGGTTCCCGCCAGGCCGAAGAGCGGGACGCCGAACGGCTTGACCGCCGCGGCAATTGCCCGGGCAGTGTCTATGTCGTGCGCGGCCATGCCGTAGATGATGCCATGCGGCTTGACATGGCTGAGCTGCCCGCCCTCGGCGGCCAGCATCCCCGTCAGAGCACCGATTTGGTAGAGGAAGGCGGCTGTCAGTTCCTCCGGTTGAAGTTTCATCTCGCGCCGGCCGAATCCCTCGCGATCGGGAAGGGACGGATGCGCGCCAACCTTCTTTCCGTGCGAAAGCGCGAGCCGCACGGTCTTCAGCATCGTCCATGGATCGGAGGCGTGGAAGCCGCATGCGATGTTGGCGCAATCGATGTGAGGCATGATGCCGGCATCGTCGCCGAAACGCCAGTTGCCGTAACTTTCCCCCATGTCGCAGTTCAGGGTGACCATGGTTTGCTTGCCTCAGCCCAGAGTGTTCGACGCCCAGCCGGGGGCGATGTGCGGGAATTCCGGCGGTGGTTCGCGCTCATGCAGCAGTCGAAGCACGCGCGGCGGCGTCAGTGGCAGCTGCCGCACCGGTTTGCCGATAGCGCGTGCCACAGCGCAGCCGATCGCGGCGCCCACGGCCAGGATCGGGACCTCGCCCGCGCCCTTGGTGCCTAGAGGCCCCATCGACGGTGCGCCCTCGTAGAGGTCGGCGGCGACCGGAACCACGTCCTGCGCCAGCGGCAGGCGATAGGTCTCGAAATCGTCCTGCGCGATGCGTCCGTCAGCGGTGATCGTCACCTCCTCATGCAGGGCGTAGCCGAGACCCTGCACGACACCACCCTGTATCTGGCCCATGACCGCGCGCGGGTTGAGTGCGCGGCCGACATCCTGCACCACGCGATAGGCCAGCACCTCGACATGACCGGTGTCCGGATCAACCGCCACCTCGGCCTCGTGAACGACGAAGACGGGGATGTCGAGCGCATCGATGAAGTGCCCCATCGCGCAGCCGGACATTGCCGGAGTGTTCCTGGCGGTAAAGGCTCCGCTTCCGGTGACCGGGCCGGTGGTTGCCTGCGCATGGGCGACGACAGCGGGGATCGACATGCCGGAACCGGGACGTCCCGTGATCTCGACACGACCATCCCGCACCACCAAGTCTTCCGGTCGGGTCTGGAGCATCTCACCGGCGGTCCGCAGCAGCTTCTCCCGCACTTCCGCGCAGGCAGCCACACTTGCCGCACCGATGGAGACGGTGGTGCGCCCACCGCCAACGCCGACATCGAGACCGGCGGCATCCGTATCGGCTTCGCGCACGATCACCTGGTCGGGAGCGAGGCCGAGCTGCCCGGCCACGATCTGCGGCAGGGATTGCACCATCGTGCCGGATCCGATCTCCACACCCGAGGTGACTAGCGTTGCGCTACCGTCGGCGTTCAAATTCACCGTCGCCGCCGAAGGCCCTACGAAAACAAACCATGTGCCGACCGTGGTTGCAATTCCATAGAGCCTGCCGTCGGCCTTGGCCTCTGATGTACCGGTACTGGCGCGTAACGCCTCCATGCGATCGAGCATCGGACCTAGCACATCGGCCTCGAAAACCTGGCCCGTGGCACCGAGATCGCCATCTCCCAGGACATTTTTCTTCCGGAACTCCATAGGGTCGAAGCCTAGCGCATCGCAGATTTCGTCGGTATGTCGCTCCAAAGCGAATGTGTTGTAGACGCCGTTGCAAGCTCGGAAAGCACCGTTGGGTGGTGTGTTGGTGTATACGGCGCGGCTGACGAGCCGCGTTGCGCCAACCCTGTAATTGCCGCCCAGCGTGTGCGCCGTCATCGTCGTCAGAAAAACCTGTTCGCCTCCATACGCGCCGCAGTCCATCAGCACGACCGCCTCGCGCCCGGCAATGTATCCTTCGGCAGTGACAGCGGACCGGATGCGGATTTCCGCATTCTCGCGGCAGAGGCAGGTTGCCATCTCTTCCTGCCGGGTATTTTCCAGGACCACCGTGCGCCCGGTCATTCGCGCCAGAAGTGCCGTGATAGGCTCGATGGATGCATCGAATTTCAGGCCGAACCCGCCGCCGACAGGGGGTACAGTGACCCGCACACGCCCGGGCGGAAGCTGCATGACCCTTCCGGTGACGTTGCGCACGGTCCAAGGCACCTGCGTCGAGGTCTGGATGTGAGCACGGCCGTCCTCCCAGGAGCCGATGGCAACGCGCGGTTCGAAGGGCACATGGTTCTGCCGGCCGACGGTGAAGCTGCTCTCGACAATGCGAATGTCGGGACGGGAGAAGGCCGCATCGACGTCGCCGCGACTGGATTTTGCCTCCCAGGCGATGTTGCCGGCACGTGCACCGCCCTCGGTGATCACCTCATAGCCGCGCCAGCCCTCGTGAACGAGACGGGCGGCGGGCTGGAGCGCTTCGGCCATGGTGGACACCGGTGCCAGCGGTTCGACCTCAAGCACGACGACTGCAAGCGCCGCCCGCGCCTGCTTCTCCGTTTCGGCGGCGATGACGGCGATTGGTTCGCCGTGATAGCGGATCGTGTCGATGGCCAGGAGCGGATGGTCGGCAATGCCGATGCCGTACAGCCCTGGCGCATCGGCGCCGGTCGCCACCGCGCGCACACCAGGACAGCGAAGTGCTGCCGAAACGTCGAGCTTGCGGATCCGCCCAGCGGCAACGGTCGAGCGCAGCAGCACGGCATGCAACATGTCGGGGCGAACCCGGTCGTTGGTGTATTTCGTGCGCCCGCGCAGCTTGTCCTGCGCATCGCGGCGGGGAAGGTTCATCACCGTGGCGGACAGCTCAGACATGGATGCCTCCTACCACCTGGCCAGCCATCCGCGCTTGGTCGAGCCAGTCGGCCACGGCGTCGACGATCCGCTCATATCCCGTGCAGCGGCACATGTTGCCGACCATCGCGGCCTTGATTTCGGGACGGCTCGCATGCGGATTGTCGCGCACGAACGCCGAAAGGCTCATGACCATTCCCGGGAAACACATGCCGCATTGCACGGCATCGGCCGCCTCGAAATTGGCCTGGAGCGGGTGCAGCGCCTGGTTTCCGGAACTCAATCCCTCGATGGTCGTCACCGCGCATCCCTGGACGAGGCCAATCGGCTTCAGGCAGGACGGCACCGCTTCATCGTCGACATGCACGGTGCACGCGCCGCAGAAGCCTTCGCGGCACACGGCTTTGGTCCCCGTCAGGAATCGTTCCTGCCGCAGGATGTCGACGAGTGGCGTCATCGGATCGCCATCAAAGCGGCAGTCCTCGCCATTCAGCTGGAATATCACGGTCATACCAGGCGCCCGGTCTTGAGAAGTGCGGCAACACCGCGCTTGACCAGCGGCGCAAGAACCTGGCGCCGGTACCAACCCTCCGCTTCCTTGCCGTCGCGGCCCTGAAAATCATTGTGCTCCAGCGCAAGCCCGGCGGTGCGTTCCGGATCGAGCGCAGAGGCCGAGTCCGCCGCCATGGCCTGTTCGAGCGCCGCCCAGCGCCGCGCTACCGGCTCCACCGAGCCGACGGCGATGCGACATCGTTTGTCCTTGTCTACCGCAAGCGAGACGATGGCGACCGGATAGTCGCCGGCTTTCCGAAGCGGCAGGCGGATATGAGCACTGGCGACAAGGTCGCGGCGCAGATGAATTCTCGTCACAATCGCTTCGGCCAGCAGCGCGTGCCTGTCTTCGAGGAAATCCGAAATACCGATGAGTTTTGGGCCTTCGAACGTCTCCAGTTCCACCGTCGCCTCACAGACGAGAAGCGCAGGGGGGAGATCGGCGGCGGCAAAGTCCAGGGCACAAAGGTTGCCGCCCACGGTGGCGACCCTTCGGATGCCGGGATTGGCCGCATTCTCCGCCGCGGCAACCAGACCTTCGAAGCCCACCGCCCCGTGCAACGCGCGGCCAAGGACTGCATGGCTAACGGCTGCGCCGATCACGACATGGTCCGGTGCGATTTCGACCTTGGACAAGGCGGGTATTCGGTGGAGTGCGACCAACGCCTCGGGAAGATCGACCCCGCGCCGTGGATCACGCATCATCCAGGTGCCGCCGGCAAGCACCGCCGCGCCTTGCCGGCGTGCGGCCATTGCCTCTTCAATCGTGCTGGCTGCGGTGAACGATCGTTCCACGCTTGGTGCCATCTGTCATACCCCTCGGAAGCAGCCAACTTTCGCGGCGCTGCAGCATTGTTGCTCCAGCTTTAGGCTCCTGTGAAATAGTAATTCTTTGAATATCGTATCGAAAAAACAGATAACTCGGGCATCCCGCGAGCGCCCGCAAGATTGCGGCGCGCTCGTTAGTGCTCAGACCCAGTGGGCGACGGTCCGTTTCTCAAAACTTTCCCGGAACTGGGCGGTGGTTTTGGGGAGCAGTTCGCCAGTCTCCCAGTCGAGGATCACGGCATAGTGCCGAACCGCATCGAGCGTATCGATCTCGCCGGAGCGGTATTTGCGCGCGACCTCCTCGGGATCCATGCGTGCCCAGTCCTTCCGTTTCGCCCGGATGTCGGCACGGCAGGCTTCGGTTGCCGTCCCGTCGATTTCGTACTGGCACAGGTCGCGGTCGATTTCGCGGATCACCACGCCGTAGTCAGTCCTGGCGCGCTCCAGGGAAACGTAGTCGTCGATCACGTCCTCCATCACCTTGCGGGGCTCGCGCTCCAATGGATCGCCGAAACCGCCGCCGCCGGCCGTCGGACGAGCGAACTGATCGCCTGTGTGGACGGAGTAATCGGAGAATACGGAGCCGAGCCAAATCTCGGTCTCTTCTCCGGCGCGCTTCATGGTCAAGCCGTGGGGCATCGACGGCAGGCCTCCTTCGACACCCCAGACGACAGCGCGCTCGCGGTCGCAAATATAGGACATGACGGCATTTTCAGCCTCAAGCAGCAACGAAGTCTTCTGCACGCCGACGCCGCCCCGCCATTTGCCGGGCCCGGCTGAATCCTGCTTGATCTGGAACTCGAGTGTCCGAGTGGGATTCACCCGCTCGTTGCCTTCGTTCGGCTGCGACATCAGCCCAGTTCCGAAGCAGGCGGTGGTGACATCGGCACCATCCTTGCCGTTGCGCCCGCCCCAACCGCCGGGCAGCCATTCGTAGAACATGAAGATCGGCTTTTCGGGTTTGCGCGCGTCCCGTCCCCCGGCCAGCAGATATTCGAGGTTGAAGGCGCAGGCGATAGCGCGTTCGGGCATGATCTTCGACCACATCTCGAAGATCGCGTTCATGATCTTTTCGAACGGCATCAGGAACCCGGTCACCGCCACCGGCCATTCCGCGCTGACGATGCTGTTCTTTGGCGCGGTCACCTCGATCATCCGGTAAAACCCGCTGTTGAGTGGAAGGTCCGGAAAGAAGGTCTTCATGCCGGCGACCACGGCCGAGAAGGTCGCGCCCGGGGCGGAATTGTACATCGAGGCAATGGTCGAATGGCTTCCCGTAAAATCGTAGTGGATCGTGTCGCCCTTGATCGTCATCTTGATGCGGATCGGGATCATGCCTTCGCCGGCACCGAGATCCCGGTCGATGTAGTCGACCGTCTCCCAAGTGCCGTCGGGCAGCTCCGCGAGACGCTTTCGCACCGCACGTTCGACGTAGTCCTGAACCTCCTCCATCCCGCGCATGACCTGGCCGCGTCCGTACTTCTTGACCAGCCGCAACAGTTCGCGCTCGGCGGCCTGCGTCGCCTGCGCCTGGGAATGGATGTCGCCAATGATCGATGCGGGATCGCGCGTGTTGGCCGCGATCATGTTGGCGACGTCGGAGCAGAAGCGGCCGCGCTGGAAAAGGCGCAACGGCGTGATCCGCAGGCCTTCGCGAAACATGTCGCGGGCGGTGACGTCGAAGGAACCCGGCACCGAGCCGCCAAGATCCGACCAGTGGCCGTTCGACTGTGAGAAGCCGATCAGTTTGTCTTCGTCGAAGATCGGCCGGACGAGCCGAACATCGCTGAAATGCGTACCGCCGGCATAGGGATCGTTGATTGCGTAGACGTCACCGGGTGCCATGTCGCCTTCGAAGACCCGGATCACCTCCTTGCACGTGTTGTGCAGTGTGCCGACATGAACCGCGATGTCGTAGTTGCCCTGGGCGACGGAGTTGCCATCGGCGTCGTGCAGGGCGTTCGAAAAGTCTCGGTTGTAGATGACGAAGGAATAGCAGGTGCGAAGCATCTGTTCGGCCATCTGGTCGACGGTGGTGATGAAGGAGTTCTTCAGCACCTCGAACGTTACCGGATCGAGGCCAGGGCTCGTTTCAATCAGCTTTGTCATGTCTCAGCCTTTCGTCACGATGAGAATGTTCAGGAAGCCGTCGACGGTCGCGCTCATTCCCGGCGGAACCACGGTGGTGGAATCGAACTGTTCGACGATGGCGGGTCCCGCAAAGGCAGCGCCGGCCCTGAGTTGGTCGCGTTCATAGACAGCCGCATCATGAGATACGCCGTCGAACCAGACGCCGCGGCGGCCGAGCGGCTCGGGCACATGAGGCAAGACTTCATGCCGCGGCATCTCGGCTTTCGGTACGATGCCGATCGCCTTGACCGCGATGCGGAAGATCGACACCGGCGCCTCTTCGCGGCGGTAGTTGAACTCGCGTTCGTGCTCGTTGTGGAATGCCTCTATCAGCGAGCAGATGCTCTCGATCCGCGCCGGGGCTGACACCGCGAGCGATCGCCACTGGCCCTGGTACATCATCTCGACCGTACGCTGCAGCGCCATGTCTTCGCGCGCCACGCCCTCATGGGTCAGGCGCTCAACGGCCTGTTCTTCCATCAGAACAAAGGCCGTCTGCATCTCGGCGGGCGAGACCGTCGAAGCATCGGCCATGAAGCTTTCGGAGAAATCATGCTGCACGTCGACGAGAAGGCAACCGAGCGCGGAGGTGACGCCAGGATTGGGCGGCACGATCACGGTTGGGATCGAAAGCTCCTTCGCCACGGCCGCTCCGTGCAAAGCGCCTGCACCGCCGAATGCGACGAGCGCAAAGTCTCGTGGGTCATAGCCCCGGCTGATGGAGAGAAGCCGCACGGCATTGCCCATATTGGCGTTGGCGACGGCGATGATCGCCTCGGCCGCTTGGTGGAGTTCCATACCGAAGGGTGTCGCCACAGTCTCCTGCACCGCCTGGGCGGCCAGGGCGGGGTCGAGGGTGATCTTGCCGCCCGCAAGGCTGGTGCCGAGACGGCCGAGCACGACATTGGCATCGGTGTTGGTGGCGGTGCGGCTGCCATTCTTGTAGCAGGCCGGGCCCGGAAAGGCGCCGGCGGACTGCGGTCCGTTGCGCAAGCTGCCGCCCTCGTCCTGCCATGCCAACGACCCGCCGCCCGCGCCGATGGTCAGCACCTCGATGGAGGGGAAGCGGATCGGATATCCGAATTCGATGTACCAGTCTTTTGTGATGCGCGACTCCCCGTTCCATGCGAGCGAGACGTCGGTGCTGGTGCCGCCCATGTCGAAGCCGATCGAGTTCGGGAAGCCACAGAGATTTCCGATGAAGCGGCTTGCGATCGCGCCGGCGGCGATGCCGGATCCCGCGAGCCGGGCCGAGAAATCCCTGACGCTCGCGGGCGTCATGACCCCGCCACCGCTGTGCAGCAACAGGAGATCTCGTTTGTATCCGGCGGCGGCAAGCTTTTCTCCGAGACGCGACACGTAATCGACGACGACCGGGGCGCAGACGGCGTTGGCCATGGTGGTGGAAAAACGTTCGTGCTCGAAGATTTCCGGCATCACCTCCGAGGAGATCGAGACCGGCAGATCCGGCATGGCCTCCTTCAGAATCTCACGCATGCGGCGCTCATTGGCGCCGTTGACATAGGAGTTCATGAAGCAGACGGCGATGGACTTGACCTGCCGTTTGACGAGAATTTCCGCGACGCGATGAGCGGCCTCTTCGTCCAGTGCTTCCAGGATCGTGCCCTCGGCACTGACCCGTTCGCGGACTGTCAGCCGGTCGCGGCGCGGGATATACGGCTTGGCGACATCCTTGTAGGTGTCCCAGAGGTCTTCCTTGTTGGCGCGGCGGATCTCGACAACATCACGGAAACCCTCGGTGCAGACCATTGCGGTGCGTGGCAGGCGGCGGGTGATCAGCGCATTGGTGGCGACCGTCGTACCATGAGAGAACAGCGTCACCTCCGAAAGATCGATGCGGCCCTGCTCCACGCCATTCATGATCGCCTGCATGGGATCGTCAGGCGTGGAGGCGGTCTTCTCGATGCGGATCGCGCCGCTGTCTTCGTCCATGATGCAGATGTCGGTGAAAGTCCCTCCGACATCGACGGCAACTCTTATTCTGCTCATGACAGTTCCTTCGCGGGATATTTGCGGGCAAGGCCCGGCTTTCGCCGCCCTTGCCGGGGCGGCGTCGCAATAGATTATGGAATTGACCCGGATTTCGCCGGGTCTAGTGCCGCTCTCTTGACGTCGAAGCGCGGCCTGCCCGGTTCGCTGCTTCGCGACGGGTATCGGTCGGTGCGCAACCGAACCGCGTCCGGTAATGCTTGCAGAATTGAGACTGGTCGGCAAAGCCCCAGCGGTAAGCAATCTCGGCAACGCTGCTGATGTTGGTCACCGACATCAGTTCCTCGGCGCAAAGTTCAAGCCGGGCGTCGCGGATGAAGCCGCTGATCGACTGGTTGCTGTCCTGAAAAAGAACCTGCAGGTAACGCAGGGAAATCCCGCAGGCATCGGCCACCGCCTGCGGGCCGAGGCCGGAATTCTTCAGATTGTCGCGAATATACTGCTCGGCACGATGCAAATGGCCGGCCCGGATCGACGAGATGCTGCTGTCCAGCACGCGATCGTCGCTCACGATCGACAGGCACAGCATTTCCAGGATGTGCCTGCCCATCATCTCACGAGCGACTTCAGTGATCTCATCGACATGGCCGATCGTGGTTCGCACCGTGTCGAGGAAGAGCGCGGCGACGCCCTGGGTCGCGTCGAAACTGAGCGCACTGAGCCGTTCGGCAGACCCGATCCGCGCCCGAACGCTCGACGATGGCACCTTCAGGACCCACAGCGCGTTTGGCTTGCCGTGCCAGAATTCGTAAGGCGCGTCTCCCCTCTCAACGAGGAAGCCCCCCGGACCGCAATTGACGGTCCTCGACCCTTGCGAGAAATTCACCTCCGACATCTCCGGGATGGTGATGAGCAGGCTGGCGTCACGTTCGTTGAGGAAGTGGCGGCGATGGCGGCGATAGCTTACGGCATCGCAGCGCATTTTAGACACGCTGACGAGCCCAAGCGAGAAGGTTTCCAGCGTGCCCGAAAATTCACGACGGTTCCGATACTCGGTGTCGAGCGGAAAATAGGCTTCGGTAACAGCGGCTTGCCAGGCATCACCGCCTGTGGGACCGCCGATCGTATCGACGACGTATTTCATTCCCCGACCTTTCTGGTTGGCCCCGGTTAGCCCGGTGTTTTTCTGAAGATTACAGGAATCCGCCGGCGCGTATTGGTCAAAAACGAATAAACTTATGTGGCCGTTGGCCCAAGGGCCGGAGCTCGCGATGGTTTCAGTTATCGTCACGGTCCTGGTGTGCAGTTGATCAAACCAGCCTTGGGCGCGCAAACCGCAAGCCAAATTGGAACCATGCATCGGCCTCGACCGGCTCGTGCACCTTGGGCACGGTCGTCGCCGTGTTTGGTTTCGCGCGATGAGGATGGCGGGACACAGCGCGCACCCGAAACTTCTTCGCCAGGCAACTTTGCGCGAGCCCGCGGCCGAGAAACCCTGTTCCGCCAAAAATGGCGCCGATCCGCTCGGCTCCTCGGTCGTTTTGGCATGAGCCCAACCCTTCCACGCGCCGAAGCGATGCGCCGGCCTAGTCGGCCGCCGGGATAACCCGCCAAATCTTGTTGCCCACATCATCCGCGATCAGCAATGCGCCAGTTCGGTCGATGGCAACGCCAACCGGACGGCCGAATGCCTTGTCATCGTTGCTCAGAAATCCGGTAAGCACGTCCTGCGGCGGCCCCGACGGCTTGCCGTCGGCAAACGGCACGAAGATCACCTTGTAGCCGCTTCGCGGCATGCGATTCCATGAACCATGCTGGCCGACAAAGGCGCCATTCTTCATGTGCAACCCGAACAGGTCGGCGGTGTTGAAGGTGAGCCCAAGCGACCCGGTGTGCGCCCCGAGTGCGTAGTCGGGCACGATCGCCTTGCCGACGAGGTCCGGACGCGGTGGCTCCGCCCTGACATCGATGTGTTGGCCGAAATAGCTGTAGGGCCAGCCGTAGAAGGCGCCATCCCTGACCGATGTCATGTAGTCGGGAACGAGGTCGCTGCCGATCTCGTCCCGCTCGTTGACGACCGCCCAGAGTTCCCCGCTTTCAGGGTTCCAGGAGAGGCCGTTCGGGTTGCGCAGACCCGACGCAAAGAGCCGCGTCTGCCGCGTCGCGAGGTCGATTTCGTGCACGGCGGCGCGGCCTTCTTCCTCCTCCATGCCGTTTTCGCCGACATTGGAGTTGGAGCCCACGGTGGCATAGAGCTTCGTTCCGTCCGGACTGGCAATGACGTCCTTGGTCCAATGGTGATTGCGGCCGGCCGGAAGGTCGACGATCTTCTCGGACGGAGCAGTGATCTCGGCGTCGCCATCGCGATAGGGGAAAGCGACGACCGCGTCGGCATTGGCGACATAGAGCTTGCCGTCGAGCAGCGTCATGCCGAAGGGCGAGAAGAGGCTGCTGAGGAGGACTGTCCTGGTCTCAGCCACGCCATCGCCGTTCTCGTCGCGTAACAACGAGATACGGTTGGCGCTCCGCACCTCGGCGCCAGCCCGGCTCTGGAACAGTTTCATTAACCAGCCACGTATGGAAAAACCTTCGTCAGGTTTTGGCGGCGCATTGCTTTCGGCGACCAGCACGTCGCCATTGGGCAGCACGTGCAGCCAGCGCGGATGGTCGAGGCCGCCAGCGAATTCGTTGACGGCGAAGCCTTTGGCGGCGACCGGCATCTTGCCTTGGGGCCAAGGGGTCGCCTCGGCAACGTGGACCGTGGGTATCCAGGTCGGATTGGGTTCGGCAAGCGTCGGGTTTGGACCGTAGGTCTGCTCGATCGGAACGGTGGCCTGTTCGCGCGAGAGAAGAACAAGCCCGCCCCCGCGATTATGACGAAGGCGACAATGACGAGTAAGACGCCCAGAATTTTTCGCATTGGATATTCCCGAAGATTGGGACAGTGACGTAACGCCATCAGGGCGTTCCGGTTGCGGCGGCACGCGACATTTGCGCGAAATAGGCGGCCAATGCGGCAATATCTTCGTCCGAGAGGTTTTTAGCAGCGTTGCGCATCAGATGGGCGAAGCGCGTGCCGCCGCGCTTTTCCTCGCGGAAAAGCTCGAGCTGGGTCGCAATGTATTTGGCGGGCTGTCCGGACAGTTCCGGATAGATGGGGTTGCGGTCCGGACGACCGTGGCAACCCAGGCATGCCGGAACGTCGCGCTCCGGGATGCCGCGTCGCGCGATCTCATCGGCACGCGCGATCCGGGCACGGTCCGGTTGCGTCGACGTTGCAGGCGCAGGCAGCGCGGAAAAATGCCGCGCGAGATCGGCGAGGAGTGCAGGGTCGACAGCGGTGACAGAAATTCCCATGACACCGCTCTGGCGGTGGCCGGTAGCGTAGGCTCTCAAACTCTCAAGAAGATAGGTTTCGCGCTGAGAGGCCAAGACGGGCGTTGCGGGGCTCCGGCCGAGCCCGTCCGTGCCGTGGCAGCGGGTACAGTCGGCGAGTGCGCGTTCGAGGCCTTGTGTTTGGCCAGTCGACGGTTCGCTACTGCCATAAGCAAGGTCGCGCCACCGCGCCTCGTCCATCATCGGCAGTTCGCGCAGGAAGGCGACCATCGCCCAGACTTCATCGTCGCGCTGCTGCGTCGGCCAGGCCGGCATGCCGGTGAAGCGCACGCCGTGCTGGACGATGCGGAAGAGTTCGGCGTCCGTCCATTCGCCGACCTTGCCGGCAAGGTCCGGCGGCTGCGGCAGCATCGCAAGGACGGCGGGCGACCGCGGTTCGCCGGGCGCACCGTGGCAGATGGCGCAGCCGCGCGCGAAATGGCCGGCAGCCGGCTGAATAGCGTAGCGCGGCAGCTCGTCCGGCACCTTGACCGTGAGTGCGTATGTCCGCACGGCCGAGCGCATCGCGAAGTGCAGGAACCATTCGGTCACCTTCCAGTGGCCGGTCGAGGCACCAACGTTGAAGAAGCCGATCCAGGTCGCGAAAAGCACCGCGGCCGGCAAGATCGCCAAGCCTATCGCCAAGAGTTTCCAGTTGACGTGCATCAGCCGGCCAGCCTCTCGGTTTTGCCGCTCAGGAGCCTGGCAAGCAGGAAGACGCCTCCGGCGAGGTAAACGGCAGCGCCGATCATCAACATGATGATGCCGCCGAGCGCCTGGTCCTGCCCCGCCCCGAGCACGAGGCCGAAGCACGTCACTTCGCCGAGGCCATAGAGCGGTCGCGAGGCGAGCGAGAGCAGCGCGCCAAGCAACGTCATGTGGATGGAGGTCAGGAGCAACGCGAAGGCGCCGGCAGCGTCCCTAGCCGGCGCATCGGCATTGCGCGGCGCCATGCACGTCAGCCACAGGAACAGCCCGGCGCCAAGGAAGGACACCTGCTCGATCATGGTGGCGATGGTCGATGTCTCGGCCCACTGGCGCGCAGCCGGCGCATGCCAGCCCCAGACGACAATCAGTTCGACGAGAGAGGCGATAAGGGGAGCGGCGGTGGCGACGGAGCGTATCGTTCTGGCAATACCGATTGCTATCAGCGGCGCCGCAATCGCGACGACGCCCATGTGGGCAAGCATGTGAGCCGCGAACGAGCCACGCCACGCATCGAGCAGCGGTCCCGCCCAGACCAGCGCGAGGGTGACGAAGCCCAGCAACAGGCTTGCCGTCCTCATGAGGAGCATCCGTCGATGAAGAGCAGCGGCAGCCCCACGTAGAGCACGGCGACGAAGCTCAGGCCGCAAAGCAGTAGCGTGGCAAACCCCTGGAAGAGGTTGCGGTCCGTCGCTGTGGGATCGTCGTGCGGCGGGTCGTTCGTGCCGAAGCCCCACTGCCTCCAGGCGAGCCAGCCGGACAAGACGATCATCGCGAGTGCCGCCAGCGTCATAGCCACTATGCCAGCCTGGACGACAGCGAAACCGAGGTCACCGCGCTTGGCACACCAGATTGCGGCCAGTGCGTAACAGGCGAGGAAATGTCCGGCCCAGATCACGGGCGCGGTGAAGAGCGTCCAGAGCGTTTCGACCTCTTTGGGAATGATGCGCATCACCGTCTCACATCGCTTCCGGGAAAAGACCGATGACGGCGAAGGTGATGACAGCGGTGATCGCCATAAAATGCCAGTAGAGCGCGACGTTGTGCAGTTCCATGTCGTGCTCCCGCGTCAGGCGACCGGCGAGGCTGCGCGCAAGGCAATAGAGCTGCATGACGGATCCGACCGCGGCATGAGCAAGCGCCCAGATGACGAGAATCCAGACGATCGCCGGATAGACATGCGCGGTCGGCTGCATGTCATGCTGCCAGGGTCCGGCAAAACCGGCTGCAGAGGCAGCAAGCGTCAGCAGAAACGCAGCAACAAGCGCAACGCGTGCGCCGTCGATCCACCCGCTTGCGTTCAGTCGGCGCGCACCAAGCATCGCGACCCATGCGGCGACGAAGAGAGACAGCGCGATCATCGGCCACCGCATACCGGGACCCGGCTGCCCCAGAGTGAAGTCGGGATGGATGGTCCAGTAGAAAAAATAGCCGAAGATGAGGCTGGCGAAGGCAGTTCCGTCGCCAACCATTGTAATGAACATCGCCCACCAGCCAACAGAATCCGGACCGGAGGCATAGAGCGGCAAGCGCAATCCAAGGCCGACATCCTTGGTCTTCTTTTCCGGGGTTTCGCCGGTGCCGGTCCAGAGCCACCACAGAACGGCAGAGAGCGTGCCGATGCCCGACAATAGGGCGAGGATCCAGAGTTCGAAGGTGAGCGCGACGAAGACCCCGCCGAGCAATGCGGCCGAGATTATTGTGATCGTGGTTGATGTCGCCACGCGCTGGCACTGTAGCGGATGGGCGTCGAGCACCGAGGTGATGAGCGTCTCGCGGCGATTCTCCTTGGCACTGCGAAGATAATAGGCGCCCTCATTGACCTTTTGCATCAGATCCGCCTGGTCCCAAAGCGGATACCGGCTCTCGATGATCGGAATGGATCGAACGCCCCAGTTCTCCTCGGGCTCGTTCAGCCATTCGAGCGTGCCCGCCTTCCACGGATTCTGCTCGCTGCGGGGTTCGCGATGCTTCGGCCGTACAACATCGAAGACAACCACCAGCACCCCTGCCGCGAAAACATAGGCGCCGATCGTGGAGATGAGATTCAGCCAGTCCCAACCGATCCCCTCGGGGTAGGTGAAGACGCGGCGCGGCATCCCGCGCAGGCCGCTGAGATGCATCGGAAAGAACGCGACGTTGAAGCCGGCAAACATCAGCCAGAAGGCGGTGCGCCCGAGACGGGGCGAGAGCATCCGCGCATTGATCAGCGGGTAATAATAGTAAACGCCGGCGACCAGCGGGAACAGCATTCCACCGATCAGCACGTAATGCAGATGTGCGACGATAAAATAGGTATCGTGCGCCTGCCAGTCGAACGGAACGAGCGCGACCATCACGCCGGTCAGCCCGCCGATGACGAAGATAGCGAGCCCGCCGGCGCCGAACAGCATCGGCACCGAGAAGATGACACGTCCGGCCAGCATGGTGGCGATGAAGACGAAGATCTGCACGCCGGTTGGAATCGCGACCGCTTCCGAGGCGGCCGAGAAGAATGCCAGCGAGATCTGCGGCAGGCCGGTAGCGAACATGTGGTGGACCCAGAGGCCGAACGATAGGAAGCCGGTGCCGACAGCGGCAAGCACGATCCAGGAGTAGCCGACGATCGGACGTTGCGAAAAGGTTGGCACGATCATCGCCATCAGCGCGATGGCGGGCAAGAAGATGATGTAGACCTCGGGGTGCCCGAAGATCCAGAACAGGTGTTGCCACAGCAGTGGGTCGCCGCCCCGCGTCGGGTCGAAGAACGGCCAGTCGAACATGCGTTGCATCTCAAACAGGATGTCGCCGGCGATCAGCGGCGGAAAAGCGAAGAGGATCATGCCCGCGACGATCAGCAGGTACCAGGCGAACAGTGGCATTAGGTTGATGCGCATGCCCGGCGCACGGCACTTCATGATGCCGACGATCAGTTCGACCGCCGCAGCAATGGAGGCGACTTCGATAAAGGAGAGGCCCAGCAGCCAGATGTCGGCACCAATGCCGGAATATGCCTTGTCAGTGGCAAGAGGCGGATACATGAACCAGCCTGAAGAGGGAGCGGCGTCGAAGAAGATCGAACCGCAAACGAAGACACCGCCGATCAGAAAGCTCCAGAAGCCGAAGGCGCCGAGACGGGGAAATGGCAGTTCACGCGCACCGAGCATTGGCGGCAGCAGAAAGATCGCGACGGCCTCGAAGATAGGCACGGCAAACAGGAACATCATCACGGTGCCATGCAGAGTAAAGGCCTGGTTATAGAAGTCGGCAGAGAGGAAATTGTTTCCCGGAACCGCGAGTTGCGTGCGCACAAGAAGCGCCAGAACGCCGCCAAACAGCATGAAGGCAAAGGCCGCACCCCCGTACCAGAGGCCAACCTGCGTATTGTTGACCGAAGTCCAGTAACGCCAGCCGATCGGCGTCTTCCAGACGAGGCGCAGCTGTTCTTCCTCGATCTTCTCTGCGGAGGGCAAGGCGTTTCGCTTGATGCGGGCTTTGAGGGTTGTCATTCGAGCCCCTTCAGCCAGGCGGCGATTTCGGCGATGTCCTGTTGGGACAGCATGTTGAAGTCGGGCATCTTCGAACCCGGCTTGATCAAATGCGGATGGGCGATGAAGCTACGAACGGCCTCATCGTCGGTGGGCAAAACGCCGGCACCAATCGTTCCCCGCGAACCCATATGCGAGAGATCCGGGCCGACACCACCCTCAGCTTGTGTGCCCGCAACGCGGTGGCACGCGCCGCAGCCGTTGCGAAGGAATATGTCGCGTCCGGGCAAGGATGCGCCGGGCGAAGGGTTCGCCCGCACAGCCAGCCATTCCCGAAAGGCAGCGGGCTGCATGGCGACGGCCGTGAAGGTCATCAGCGCGTGCGAGGTCCCGCAATATTCCGCGCAAGGGCCGCGGTAGGTGCCAGGTTTGGTCGCCAGCAACGAGAGCCGATTCACGCGACCCGGGATCATGTCCATCTTGCCACCGAGCGCAGGAATCCAGAAGGAATGGATGACGTCGGTGCTTTTCAGCAAGAACTCGACGCGCTCGCCAACCGGCAGCCTGATCTCGTTGGCGGAAAGAATAGGAACTCCGCCGCCAGCCGGGTGGTAGGCGACCCGCCACCAGAATTGCTCACCGGTCACTTCGATCCTGAGACCATTGGCTTCGCCGGCTCGTGCGAAAGGTCTCAGTCCAGGCATCAACCAAAGCGCATAGCCTAGCAAGAGAAAGAGGAGTAGCGAAGGAATGGCTGCCCCGCCCCAGAAAATCAGCCGGCTTGCAACACGCTCGTCTATGGGAGTGCGCTCATGACGTGTCGCGTGGACCAGAAGACCGATGACCGTCAGCCAGATAAGGCCGCCAGCAATGGCCATGAGCCAGAAAAGGTCGGCGATCTGGCGCGCTTCCTCTCCGGCCGGATCAAGCGCCGACTGGGCTCCCGAGCAGCTGGAACAGGTTCCCAAGCATAACCACAGCGCGAGCCAGCGCACCGCAGCGAGTTTCGTAATCCGGGCGCTTGTGCTTGGAACTGTTGACGAATCTATCCCTCCAATCGATGCCCTTGCTCACAAACGCGCCCGCAACCGAGTGGTTGCGCAAAACTTCAGTTTAACGGCAATGGCCAGTGCTCATGCAATCTGTGCGCCGGTTTCGTCATTTGTCGCGCCGGTAGGCTTCGATACCGGCGATCCTTTGTACGTCTCAGCAGGCAGCCACCTATTTTAAGGTTCACCAACTATCGGGACCAATCGAGCGATTTCTTGCACTTTGCGGCGTTCGACGGCGTGCCCAAGCCGTCTCGAAAAGTACCGTCTCCGCTCCAACCTGCGAGCAGGCGACCGAGCATTGGTGTTGGTGAAACGTGGGCGCGCACCGAAGAGTTGTCGCCGAGCCGCCCGTCGATCTTGAACATCTCGATCAGGAACCCGCGCCTCCGGCGCGGTTGCAACGCCGGTCCTGTAAATGTCCGCAACGCCAGGGGGGCGGCTCAGCCATCGTCCCTGGCGACCAGTAGAAAAGGTTCGCGCTCCGGCGTCGTCACCGAAAAGCCCGAAGGGCCCACCGCGCTGAAAAAGCGATGGAACATGTCGATGAAGACACGCACGAAGAGTGGCTTTGCCGACCCGTACATGTCGGCGACGATCAGCGTGGGTGGCGGCAGTTCATCGAGGATTGGTCTTCGAACGATCTCCTCGCCATCGGCGGTGGCGCGACCGATCGGCCGCATGTTGAGGACGGCCATGCCGAAGCCGGATGCGACGGCCGAGCGCACCGTTTCATAAGAGCGCGTGCGAAAGCGCACCTCCGGTCGTTTCGCCAGCACGTCGAACAGGGTCAGGAGATAGGTCGCCGTGTGCGGCAGGTCGAGCAGCACCAGCGGCCGTGCCGCCAGTTCCGCCAGCCAGATGCCGTCGCGCGCGGCAAGGGGATCGTCTGCATTGAGCACGGCATGCGCCGGTACCTTGCAGATGCGGGTGACGCTGTCGATACCGATTGGACCGATGTCGTAGAGAATGGCCAGATCGATCTGGCCAGCGACAAGCCGTTCCTGCAACTGGACCTGGTCGGCCTCGACAAGGTCGATCTCGACATCGCCGACGCTGTCGAGGTAGCTGCGCAGCATCTCCGGCATGAACAGCGCGCCGAACGGCTCGAAGCAGCCGATGCGCAGGACCTTCGGCACGCGCCCGTTGAGGTCTCCGATCGACCGGTTGAACTCCGTCTCCGCCGCCAGCATGATGCGGGCGGCGGCGACGAAGCGTTGGCCGGCCGGCGTGATGGAGACGCCGCGCGCCGGCCGCCTGTCGAAAATGCGCGCCCCCATCCCGGTCTCGGCCAGAGTGATCGCCGCGAGGATGGAGGATTGCGAGATGTAGAGCGATCTGGAGGCCGCCAGCACGCTGCCAAGGCGGGCGACTTCGCAGACATAGCGCAACTGCCGAATGGTCAGATTCATGGCTCTTTGTTACATTAAATAGCGAATATTCCCCACAACAATACATTTTATGGTGATGAAAAAACCCGCCAGATTGCCCGGGCTGACAAGGCTGCCGGAAGAGCGGCCATGAAGTGAGGGGTTCGAACTGCATGCCGAATGGGCTGTCTCCCATTGCCGACGCCGATGATCTGTGCCGCCTGGCTGCTGCGGAGCTTAGCGCCGCCTACCGCGCTGGATCGCTGTCGCCCGTCGAGGTGACGCTGGCGGCGCTGGATCGCGCCGAAGCGATCAATCCGCTTTTCAACGCCTTCACCATGATCGACCGCAAGGGTGCGATCGAGGCCGCAGGTGCTTCCGAGAAACGATGGCGGGCAGGCGAGCCGCTGTCGGCAGCCGACGGCATACCGACGACGCTGAAGGACATCGTCTGGGTCGAGGGCTGGAGCGTGCGTTACGGCAGCAGGACGACGACTTCCGCCGCCTATGACAAGGATGCCCCCGCCGTTGCCCTGCTGCGCAGAGCCGGCGCCGTCTTCATCGGACAGACGACGACGCCCGAATTCGGCTGGAAGGCGATTACCGACAGCGGCCTCTGCGGCATCACGCGCAATCCCTGGAATGCGCAAAAGACCCCCGGCGGTTCCTCCGGCGGAGCGGCGGTGGCCGCCGCCACCGGCGCCGGCGTCTTCCATCTCGGTACCGATGGCGGCGGCTCGATCCGCATTCCGGCCTCGTTCACCGGCATCGCCGGATTGAAGCCGACCTTCGGCCGCGTGCCCGCCTATCCGTCCAGCGCGTTCGGAACCGTCGCCCATATCGGACCGATGGCACGGACAGCACTCGATCTTTCCGTCATGGCCGGCGCCATGTCCGGCCGTGATATCAGCGACTGGCAGCAAGGCGTGGGAACGCTGGCGCCGCTTGGCCGGATCGAAGAAGTTTTGCGGGGCGCTCGGATCGGCTACTGGTCGAAGCCGCCTTCAGGAGCGCTGGATTCCGGGATCGCCGCCGTCGTCTCCCACGCCTTGACGTGTTTCGACACCTTCGGCGCGACGGTCGAGCCGATTGATCTTCCCGGTGGCGATCTCCTCGACCTGTTCCAGCATCACTGGTTCACCGGCGCCGCGGCGCGGCTGGCGCTGGTTCCGCCGAGCGAACGGGCGGGCATCGATCCGGGCTTCCTGGAGATCGCACAGGCTGGGGCGGCGTTCGACGTCCATACGCTCGTCGCCGCACAGTTGGAGCGCGCCGAATTCGGCGCCGCCATGGACCGGCTGCTGGACGACTATGATTTCATCGTTTCGCCGGGGTCATCGATTCCAGCCTTCGACGTTGGCCTTGAAGTGCCTCTGGGCAGCGGCCTCTCGCGATGGATCGAATGGGCAGCGTTCAGCTACCCCATCAATCTCAGCCAGCAACCCGCCTGCGTCATCCCTTGCGGCATGACCGAGGCGAGCCTGCCCGTCGGCTTCCAGATTATCGGCGCGCGCGGCGACGATGCCCGCGTGCTTTCGGCGGCAGCCGACCTGGAAGCCGCTTTCGTGCCCATGACCCACGCGTTTCGCCAGAAAGATCTGGTGTGAAAGATTTCGCATGAAGAAAAGACTCTAACCAACGCCAAAAAAGGGGAACTTTGCCATGATGAACAGACGTGCAATGCTGCAGGGCGTGGTCGGCGCGGGTGCGGCCGGTGCCGCGCTTCTTGCCGATATGAACACTGCGGCGATCGCCCAGGACACCAAGCCCATTCCGGTCGGCTCGGCCCTGCCGATGTCCGGCATTGCCGCCGCCGACGGCATCGAGTTCAAGAACGGTCTCGAACTTGCCGCCGAGGAGATCAATGCGGCGGGCGGCATTCTCGGCCGGCCTGTCGAGATCCACATCGAAGACACCAAGGAAATGGGCGCCGACCTCGTCAGCCAGTCGATGCAGCGCCTGATCGACCGCTTCGAGGCGCCGGTCATCATCAATGGCTACAATCTCGGCACCAACATGATCGAGATGGACGTCGCCGCCGACAACGACGTCATCATGATGCACTACAACACGCTGATTTCGCACAATGAGAAGTTCAAGACCGACCCCGCCCGCTATTACAGCTCCTTCCAGGGCGATCCGCCGGAGTTCTGGTATGGACCGGGCTGCCTGAACTTCCTCAAGACGCTTGCCGCGGACGGCAAATGGAAGGCGCCCAACAAGAAGATCGCCATCATCCCGTCTGCCAACGAATATTCGATCGTCATCGCCAACGCGATCCGCGACAAGGCCGCCGAATACGGCTTCGAGGTTAGTCTGTTCGAGACCGTTCCGTTCCCGACCAACCAATGGGGACCGACGCTGGCGAAACTTCGCCAGGACCCGCCGGCGGCGATCCTGGTCACGCACTTCCTGCCGCAGGACCTGGCGCAGTTCATGGTCCAGTTCCTCGCCGAGCCGATCAACAGCCTGATCTACATGCAGTACGGACCATCGCTGCCGGCTTTCCGCGAGATCGGCGGCGAGGCGGTCAACGGCGTCGTCTATTCGACGGTGATCGGCTGCCTGCCGGACGATTTCTCCAAGCCGTTCCGCGAGAGCTACCGGGCCAAATTCGGTCCGAACTCGGCCTACATCACGGGATCGCAGACCTATGACGGCCTGTGGATGTGGGCGCTTGCCGCGGCAATCGCCGGTGGTCCAGGCGAACCGATGGACAAGGCGCAGACCACCAAGGTGGCCAATGCGATGAAGCGCCTGGTCTATCGCGGGGTCAACGGCACCTACCGGGCCGATCCGGCCGGCCAATCGGCCTTCTGCTATCCGACGCAGGTAGCCGATCCGTCGCTTGGCATGCCGCACCAGTTCCTGCAGCATCAGGATTACAAAACCGATCCGAAGCTGATCGCGCCGGTGCTCTATGCCACGGACAGCTTCATCCTGCCGCCATGGATCAAGTGACCGGACGCGGAAATGAAACCAACGACACCGGCCGGGCCGTTTGCCCGACCGGCTCCATTGGGTGAGAAATATGACTGAGGCCGCCGGTCCGATGCTGGTTTGTGACAGTGTGGTCAAACGGTTCGGCTCGCTGGCCGCCGTCGACGGCGTGTCGATGGTGGTCAATGCGGGCGAGATCGTTGGCATTGGTGGGCCAAACGGCGCCGGCAAGACAACTTTCTTCGACGTGGTGACCGGGATCACGCCGGCCAGTGGCGGCCGGGTGCATTTCGGCGACACCGACATTTCGGCGCTTCCGGCCGACCGCATCTGCCAACTCGGCATCGCCCGCACCTTCCAGCTCAATGCCGCCTTCGACAGCTTGACCGTTCGCGAAAACATCGAGATCGCCGCGTATTTCGGCCGGCAGCGGCGAAGGCTGGCCGGCTTCCGCCTTGGCGAGGATGTCCGGCAGGCAACGATCGAAGCGCTGGACTTCGTCGGGCTTGCGGCCAAGGCCGACGAGACCGTGGCGCGGCTGCCGGTGCTCGACCGCAAGCTGCTGATGATTGCCGGCGCCATCGCCACCCGACCGAAAATGCTCTTCCTCGACGAGCCGGTGGGCGGGCTCAACGTCGCCGAGATCGACCAGATCATGGCGATGGTGCTGAAACTGCGCGACCAGGGACTGACCATCGTCCTGATCGAGCACGTCATGCGCTTTCTCCTGGCGCTCTCCAGCCGCGTGATCATCATGCACCATGGCAAGGTGATATTCGAAGGCCGGCCGGACAAGGTCGCCGAGGACCAGACCGTTGTCGAAACCTATCTCGGCCAGGGCACGCAGAAACGGCTGAAGAAATTCTTCGATGAGCAAGCTGCCGCGACGAATCCGGCGGTGGGGGGAACGCCATGACGGGCGCAGCCGCAAAACCACCTGTCCTGCAACTCGACGGCATCGTCTGCGGCTATGACGGACTCGACGTGCTCAAGGGCATTTCGCTGACCGTTCATGCCGGTGAATTCGTCACCGTCGTCGGCCCGAACGGCCATGGCAAGTCGACATTGCTCAAGACCATTTCCGGCCTGGTGCCGCTGCGCGGCGGTCAGATCAGCATCGACGGCCGGCGCCTGTCCGGCAAGCCGCATGAGACGGCGATGTTGGGCGTCGCCCACGTGCCGCAGGGCGATATGCTGTTCGCGCAGATGAGCGTGCTCGAAAACCTTTTGATGGGCGGCTATCTCGCGCCGGACAAGGCCGAGATCGCGCGTCGGCTGGACGAGGTCTACGCGCTTCTGCCGAAGCTTGCCGACCGTCGCAACCAGATCGCCTCGAGCCTGTCGGGCGGCGAACGGCGCATGGTCGGCATAGGCCGCGGCCTGATGATGGGCGGGCGCATCCTTTTGATCGACGAGCCGTCGCTTGGCCTCGCGCCACTGATCATCGATCAGGTCTACGACGTCATTTCGCAACTGAGCAAGGCTGGGCGCACGATCCTGCTGGTGGAGGAGAACCCGGCCCGGGTCGAGGACCTCGCCGACCGCCTGCATCTGCTCGACGACGGCGCCATCGTCTGGTCAGGCAAGCCCGCCGAACTGATGGCGCGCGACGAACTCCTCGCAACCTATCTCGGAGGCTGACGCCATGACCGACGTTCTCATGGCCATTCTCGTCGCCGGCTTCACCTCGGGCGCGCTCTATGCGCTGGCGACGGTCGGGCTGTCGCTGGTCTGGGGTTCGATGGGCATGCTCAACATGGCCCATGCGGCGATGCTGACGCTTGGCGGCTACGTCGCCTTCACGGTGATCACCTCGCTCGGCCTGCCGGTCGCGATCGGTTTCGCCGGTGCTATCGGCGCGGGTGCTTTGGCCGGCGCCATCCTCTATTTCGCGATCGTTCGCAATCTCCTGCAGAACGACAAATCGACATTCGAAGCCAACGTCATGATCGCCACGGTCGGCATCGGCATCGCCCTCGAGAATGCCATCCTCCTGACCTATGGCGGGCAGCCGCTGAAGCAGCCGGTTTCGATCGCCGGCGCCCTGCGCCTGGGGCCGCTGACGCTGCCTTGGCAAAACCTTCTGATCATCGCGGTGGTGGTCGTCATGATGGTGGTCGTCTCGGCGGCGCTCGGCCGCACGCGGATGGGTCGTGCGATCCGGGCGACGGCGCAGAACCGCGACGCGGCGCAACTCATGGGCGTCGCCGTCAACCGCGTCTACCTGCAGGTGCTGATGCTGTCGGGCGCGCTCGCCGGCATCTGCGGCGTCATGGTCTCGTCGATGACGCAATTGTCGCCGCCACTCGGCAACGACCCGATGCTGAAGGCCTTCATCATGTGCGTGGTCGCCGGTCTCGGCAATCTGCCGGGCGCCATCGCAGCAGCACTTGGGCTGGCGTTGCTCGAATCCTTCGTCCAGTACGCCTTGGGCGCCAGGTGGGGCTTTCCATCGCTGCTGTTCGTCGTCATTGCCGTGCTGATCTGGCGGCCGTCCGGCCTTTTCGGCCACGCCGAAATCCGGCGCATGTGAGGGTCATCATGACAGAGACACGTCCCCTGCCCCGTTTCTCCATGTCCCGCTCGGCCAGGACTGATCTTGCCATCAGCCTGATGCTGATCGCGGCGGCGATCGCGCTGCCGTTCCTGGTCGACAGCCGCTACATCCTTGGCCAGATCGTGCTGGCGCTGTTCTATGCGACGATCGCCTCGCAGTGGAACCTCCTGTTCGGCTTCTCGGGCATCTTCTCGCTGGCGCAAATGGCGATCTTTGCCTTCGGCGGCTATGCGACGGCGATGCTCTGCTTCTATTTCGGCTGGAACGTCTGGGCAGCACTTGTGCCTGGCGCGCTGGGCGCCGTGCTGTTCTCGCTGGTCGTCGGCCTCGCCTGCCTTCGCCTGACCGGCGTCTATGTGGCGCTGCTGACGCTGGCGATCGCCCAGACGATGTATCTGCTGATCGTCACCGACACCGAATGTTTCGTCATGGTCGGCTCCGTCTGCCGCCAGTTCACCGGCGGCGCCGTCGGCTTTGCCCGCTTCGGCGACCTCGGCACCAGGGCCTTGCTCCGAGCGCAGTGGCTGGTCGGCAATTACGCCATCATCGCGGTGCTGTTCGCGCTCACCATGGTCTTCACCTACGCGATCGTCAAAAGCCCGATCGGCCTTGCTTTCCGGGCGCTGAAGGACAATCCGGGCTATGCGGTGGCCCGCGGCGTCAACCGCTTCCAGGCGCAGCTTCTGGTGTTCGGCATCTCCGCCTTCTTCACCGGGCTGGCCGGCGGTTTCTATGCCGCGCATTTCCAGGCGATCGGCCCCGGTGTGCTGTCGATGTCGCAACTTATGTTCATCATCGCCATCGTCGTGGTCGGCGGCGTCGGCACGTTCTGGGGACCGCTGGTCGGGACGGTGGTGCTGGTGCTGGCTGACGAGTTGATGCGAGAGAGCGGCGAGTTCCGCACGCTCGGGCTCGGCCTGATCATCGCCCTGTCGGTGGTGCTGATGCCCAAGGGGCTGGTCGGCCGTTTTGGCGATCTCATCGACTGGCTCGGGCGCCGTCGCGCCAGCCCCGACAGCAAGCCAGCAGCAAGCAGCATTGTGCAAAGCCCGACCCCGGCCGGAAAGTGAGAGACTGACGATGTTCGATACGATCATAGTGGGCGCCGGCTCGGCCGGCTGCGTGCTGGCAAACCGGCTCAGCGCCGATCCTGCCCGCAAGGTGCTGCTGCTGGAGGCCGGGCGCGAGGCGCCGCTCGCCTCGGACGTGCCGTCGGACTGGCCGACCATGTTCAACACGGAAGTCGATTGGGGCTACTACACCGAGCCGCAGGCCGGCTGCCGCGGCAGGCGGGTGTTCTGGCCGCGCGGCAAGATGATCGGCGGCTCCGGCGCGCTGAACGCCATGATCTATATTCGCGGCCTGCCGTCCGACTATGATGGCTGGGCGGCGATGGGCTGCCCCGGCTGGGCGTGGGCTGACGTGCTGCCGGTGTTCAAGGCCAGTGAAAGCAATGCCGAACTCGGCAACGACCCGCTGCACGGCGCCGACGGGCCGCTGCATATCGGCAATGTCGGACATGTCGATCCCAACGAGCTTGCCTGGATCGAGGCCTGCAAGGCCGCAGGCTACAAGCAGAACCGCGATTTCAACGGCGTCGAGCAGGAAGGCGTCGGCCTGTTCCAGTTCACCATCAAGAATGGCGAACGCTGGGGCACCGGCAAGGCCTATCTGCGCCCGGCGCGGGAACGTCCCAACCTCACCGTGAAAACCGGTGTGCTGGCGACGGGCCTGATCGTCGAGAAGGGCCGGGTCAAGGGCATCCGCTATCTCGTCAATGGCGAACCTGAGACCGCTTTCGCCGACAGCGAGGTGGTGCTGTCTTCGGGCTCGATCGGCAGTTGCCAGTTGATGCTGCTTTCGGGCATCGGGCCGGCCGACGAACTCGCCCAGGTCGGCGTTGCTCCCGTGCACGACCTGCCGGGCGTGGGCAAGGATCTGCAGGACCACATCAACATTCCGATCACCTTCTATACCAAGGACAAGATCGGCGTCGGCGCCTGGACCGACGAGACGCTGCAGCGCGACTTCGCGGAATGGCAGACATCGCGCAGCGGCCCGCGTTCCTCACCCTGGGTGGCGGCGGGCGGCTTCGTCAAGAGCCGGCCCGATATCGAGCCGGACCTGCAGCTTTACGGCGCCATCAGCCCGCATCGCGACTATGTTCGGTTCCTTTCGTCCAGACCCGGCATCACGCTGCACACCACGCTGCAGCGGCCAGACAGCCGCGGCGAGATTCGCCTGCGCTCGGCCAATCCAATCGAATATCCGGCGATCGACCCACGTTACTTCATCAGCGACGAGGATGGCTCGGACATCGCCACGCTGGTCGAAGGCATCCGCATCAGCCGGCGCATCGCGGCGCAGTCGCCGCTTGCCGAAATGCTCGTCGGCGAAATCACGCCGAGCGCCGAATGCGAGAGCGACGCCGAGATCGCCCACTATATACGCGGCCACTGCACGACGCTCTATCACCCGACCAGCACCTGCCGCATGGGTTCAGATGCAATGGCCGTCGTCGATCCCACGTCGATGAAGGTTCATGGGCTGGACGGGCTTTGCATCGCTGACGCCTCGGTCTTTCCGAAAATGGTGTCGGGCAACACCAACGCGCCGACGATCATGATCGCCGAACGCGCCGCGTCAATGATCCAGGCGGGATGAGGCACGAGATGACGACGGGCTGGAATTTCCACGAACTCTATCTCTGGCACGAGACCGGCAATGCCGCGCAGTTCTTTCAGCCGAGCCTGACCATCGAGCCGGGCGAGCATGCGGAGAATGCCGACACGAAACGCCGATTCCGCAATCTGATGGAGGTTTCGGGCCTGACCGAGAAACTGTCTAAGATCGCCTCCGTCGCGGTGAGCGAGGATGACCTCGCCCTGTTTCACGACCGCGACTACATCAGCCGTATCAAGCTGCTCAGTGATGGGCGCGGCGGCGATGCGAGCTATCTCACCCCCTTCGGCCATGGCAGCTACGAGATCGCCTGTCTGGCTGCCGGCGGCACGGCAGCGGTGATGGATGCGGTGTTGAGCGGCGATGTCGACAATGGCTATGCGCTGGTGCGACCGCCCGGCCATCATGCCGAGCGCGGGCAAGGCATGGGCTTTTGCCTGTTCGGCAACGTTCCGGTCGCTATCCTGAAGAACCGGGCCAAACATGGCTTCGAGCGGGTCGCCAGCGTCGACTGGGATGTTCATCACGGCAACGGCACCCAGTCCGCCTTCTATTCGGACCCGTCGGTACTGACCATCTCGATCCATCAGGACGGGCTTTATCCGCATGACAGCGGTCTTCACAAGGAACGCGGCGAGGGCAAGGGCGAAGGCTACAACATCAATGTACCGCTGCCGGCCGGCTGCGGCCACGGCGCTTACATGTCCGTCTTCGAACGCGTCGTGCTACCGGCGCTCAATCGCTACAAGCCTGATCTCATCGTCGTGCCGTCGGGCTTCGACGCCTCGGCGGCCGATCCGCTGGGGCGCATGATGCTGCATAGCGGCAGCTACCGCGACATGACGCGGATGCTGATGCAGGCGGCGGACGACCTCTGCGGCGGGCGCCTGATGATGTCGCACGAAGGCGGCTATTCCGCCTCCTACGTTCCCTACTGTGGCCTGGCGGTGATGGAGCAGTTGTCCGGCATCAGGACGCATATCGACGACCCGTTCCTGCCGGTCTTCGAAAGCTATGCCGGCCAACCCTTGCAGCCACATCAGGCGGCCGCTGTTTCCAGGGCGGAGGAACTTTTGGGCGGCATCGCCTAGAATTCTGATTGCGGTCAGCCGATGAGGCGATCTCAAGACACACCGGCGGCCAATCTCGCAAATGCGGGCATGCGCTGACGGTAGGCTAATGCATGTCGCCCAAAAGTTCCGGTTTGGGACAACGACATGCACGAAAACAAAGACTTAAAGCGCGTCGTTTTTTGCGAGAAACTACGCCGGAGCACTCCCGACTACGCTGACCCCTACTCCCACTCGATTGTTCAAACAGCCTATAACTAATTGAAATTACACTAGGATGTTTCCATAGCCCCATAAGAGACCGACCAGAGCCGTCAAAAAATTACGCTTTGGTTCTAAAGGGAAATCGCCGCAAAGAATTTTTCCAGGGTTCACCAACTATCGGGACCAATTGGGCGATTTTTGTACCTCAAGACGTTCGACGGCCCTGCCCAAGCCGTTTAAAAAAGGTACCGTCACCGCTCCAATAAGGCATTGGCATGGGTCATAATGATCGACAAGCAACCGGTGTCGCACACACCCTGCTGCGGGCGGTGTGGCGCGACCGCTCGCATCCACTCGATTATTGCTAAAATTCCGGCTAGCTTGGCGACAGATGGCTCAATTTCTGGTCGGTGAATCACAATCAGACCGCCCTTCAAGAGAATAATGGGCGGCACCTTTGGTCCAAGGCGAGTGCAATGGCGCACGAATGAGCTCTACAACAATGCGCCGTGCGACGCCCAGCGACCTTGTCCTTTCGTATACCGATCAAGCAATTGGCTGTATGGGCAAGATAGGGGAAATCGTTTTTAGCAATCCGGATTGGAATCAAGAGGGATGACTTCTGCCTATTTTTTTGACATCGTTTTCCTCCTCGATCCATCCCACAATACAACAGGAAGTCTCTGCTCACTCCTCGCGGCGATATTCGCCAACCCACCTAGTTCCGGACTGGCGATCAGAAAGCATATCTGAACGGCATTCCATAGAAGCGATATAAATTGAAATTGCGGCCATGTGTTTCACACCCGGGATGGTTTCGAAGCCGGGGGGCGCTCACGGTCTCAAGGCGAGAATTTTAAGAGACGTTCAAGAATGACCCAGCACGCAGAAAACGCTCGAATTCTCATGTACAGCCACGACACGTTCGGGCTCGGCCACTTGCAGCGCTGCCGGACTATTGCGCATTCGCTAGTCGAGGATTTCCGTGGGCTTCAGGTGCTTATCATTTCGGGTGCGACTATCGCCGGCGCCTTCGACTACCGCGCCCGTGTCGACTTCGTGAAGATCCCCAGCGTCATCAAGTTGCGCAACGGCGAATACACCTCGTTGGAAAAGGACATCGATCTGCATGAGACGCTAAGGATGCGTCAGTCGATCATCCGCCACACAGCCGAGACCTTCCGGCCGGATATCTTCATCGTCGACAAGGAACCGCTCGGCCTACGCGGTGAGATTGAGGACACGCTGTCCTACCTCAAGACCCGGGGCACCACGCTGGTGCTTGGCCTGCGCGAGGTGATGGATGCACCGCATCTGCTCGAAGCAGAGTGGGCTCGCAGGGATGTGATGCGCAAGATAGGCCTGTTCTACGACAAGGTCTGGGCCTATGGCCCGCCGGATTTCTACGACCCATTGACCGGCTTGGATGTGCCGCCGGCTGTCAGGGCAAAAATGAGATTCGTCGGTTTCCTGCAACGGAGCTTGCAGCGGAACCAGTTGCCCGGCCACCGGCCAGAGGGCGACTATATCCTGGTTACCACCGGTGGCGGCGGCGACGGGGCCGAATTGATTCACGACGTCATCGACGCTTATCAGCAGGATCCGAAATTGCAGCACAAGGCGCTGATCGTGCTTGGGCCTTACATGCCGGCTCGCAAGCGCAATAAGTTGCTGAAGAAGGGTGCCACGATCCCCTACATCAAGATTATCGAGTTCGACAACCGCATGGAAGACCTGATTGCCGGCGCCAAGGCGGTAGTGGCGATGGGCGGTTACAACACCTATTGCGAGATACTTTCTTTCGACAAGCCGGCGCTCATCGTGCCGCGCATCGAACCCCGCCAGGAACAACTGATCCGCGCGCGGCGCGCGGCCGAACTGGGCCTCATCGAAATGCTTTTGCCGGAGGAAGCCAAGGACTCCCAGCGGTTTGCCGATGCACTGGTGGCGCTGCCGAATCGGCCTCGTCCATCCCAGAGTAATCCACATCTGACCCTGGAAGGGCTCCCTCATATTTCCGAAATCGTCGCGGAACTGCTCGACCGGCAGGCTGGCCCTCACCTTTCGGTTATTGAAGGCATGAACTGAGTTGCAACATCGCAAGATCGTCGTGGTTCTGAAGGGTTATCCGCGGCTGTCGGAAACCTTCATCGCGCAGGAACTGCTCGGACTGGAGCGTGCGGGGTTCGATCTGATACTCGTTGCGCTCAGGCGGCCGACCGACGCAAAACGCCACCCCGTGCATGACGAGATCAAAGCGCCCGTCCATTATCTGCCGGAATATCTGCATGAAGAGCCGCTGCGCGTGGTTCGCTCGCTTTCTGCTTGTTTGCAGCGGCCGGGCTTCTGGCGTGCACTGGGATCGCTGGCCGTCGATATGCCGCGCGACTTTACGCGCAATCGCGCGCGCCGTTTCGGGCAAGCGCTCGTGCTAGCGGCCGAATGGCCCGAAGACGCGGTATGGCTGCATGCGCATTTCGCGCACACGCCGGCATCGGTGACGCGCTATGCCAGCCAGCTTCTTGGTCTGCCCTGGAGCTGCTCGGCCCATGCCAAGGACATCTGGACTTCGGCGGATTGGGATCTGGCCAGCAAGCTTTCCTCGGCGCGCTGGACGGTAACTTGCACGAAAACGGGCTTCGACCGTCTGAAAAAACTCGCCGACGGCAACTCGTCAGTGCATTTGAGCTATCATGGGCTCGACCTTGATCGCTTCGGCATTTTCGGCGAGGCACGAAAACAGCATGACGGCTCGGCGCCGGACGAACCGGTTATCGTTCTGAGTGTCGGGCGCGCCGTTGCAAAGAAAGGTTTCGACACCTTGCTGGAGGCCCTTGCCCTCTTGCCCGGTGATTTAGCGTGGCGTTTCGAGCATATTGGCGGCGGCGAGGAATTGGAGCGGCTCAAGGCGTTGGCGCAAAAACTCGGACTGGATGGTCGCATCTCTTGGAAAGGCGCGCTCGCGCAGGAAGAGGTGCTTGAGCACTACCGCCGCGCCGATATCTTCGCCCTGGCCTGCAGGATCACCGCAAATGGCGACCGCGATGGTCTGCCGAATGTTCTGGTGGAGGCGGCCAGCCAGCGGCTTGCCTGCGTGTCGACCGATGTTTCCGGCGTGCCGGAGCTTTTATCGCCGGATGAAACCGGGCTACTGGTTCCGACGGAAAACCCAATTGCCCTGGCACAGGCGCTGGAGCGACTGATCCGTGATCCCGTGCTGCGTGCCCGCCTCGGCGACACCGCAGAGGCGCGCGTGCGCGGCAATTTCGATCACATGGCAAGCATTGGACAGCTCAAGGAGCTGTTCGAACGGGAGTGGCGGGCCGCCGAATGAAGCGGCTGCGCGCTTTCTTCTATGTCCAGCACCTGCTCGGCATCGGCCATCTCGCGCGCTCCAGCCGCGTCGCGGCGGCTCTGGTCGATGACGGGTTTGACGTAACCATCGTCACTGGCGGAGCGCCGGTCGCGGGGTTTCCGGGATTGGGGGCAATATCTGTAACCCTGCCATCTGTTACCTCCGGTGATGAAGGATTTTCCGGTCTTGTCGACCTGCAGGGCAAGCCCATTGACGATGATTTCAAGAAACGGCGTTCAGAGATGCTGCTGCAGGCATTCCGGGATTGCAGGCCTGATATCGTCATTGTCGAGGCGTTTCCATTTGGGCGCCGGCAGATGCGTTTCGAACTCTTGCCGCTGATCGAGGCCATCGACGCGGCGTCGCCCAGACCGCTGCTGGTGACGTCCGTCCGTGATATCCTTCAGGAGCGCGTCAAGCCGGGCCGAAACGAGGAAACGGTCGATCTCGTTAACAGGCATTTTGACCTTGTCATGGTCCATGGCGATCCGGCTTTCGCAACCCTAGACAAGACATTTCCACTGGCGGGAGCGATCAGGGCCGAGGTTGCGTACACAGGGCTCGTTGCCGCGCCACCAGCGCCCGCGGCCTCCGAGCGTTTCGACGTTGTGGTGTCGGTTGGCGGCGGAGCCGCCGGAAAGAGCCTTGTCCGGTCCACCATCGCATCAGCGCGGAATGCCGACAACGCCTGGAAATGGTGTCTGATCACCGGCCCAAACCTGCCGAAGGACGAGTTTGACGCGATTACACGCGATGCCACGCCGGGCCTGTCCATCTTTCGGTTTCGCGAGGATTTCGCCAGCTTGCTGACCGGCGCCCGCCTGTCGGTCTCGCAGGCGGGTTACAACACTGTCTGCGATGTCCTTCGCGCGCGCTGTCGCTCGCTGCTCGTTCCCTTTGCAGCCGGCGGGGAAACGGAACAGACGGTTCGAGCCCTGATGCTCGAAGAACTCGGTCTTGCAACGGTGCGGATGGAAAAGGACCTGACGCCTGAGTGTCTGGCGCAAGCGATCGAACAGGCGCTTGCGGGACCGACGCCAGCCGCGCATCGTCTCGATCTGGAAGGCGCCCGTCACTCGGCGCAAATCCTGCGCGAGCGGCATCGAACCTGGTCCTCGAAATCCTAGCGCAGGTCATATCTCGGTTGGATTCGCGCAACGCGCTTCAAACAGTTCCAATCAGCATGAAGCGGGTATATTTTTTTGTCGGCAGTTCGCCGGAGAACCTGATCTCCCGTAGCGCCACCATTGCTTCGAAGGCTGCAAGCGAAGCCACGCAGTTGATGTGCGTCGGCTCGCTGAAGTAATCGTTCGATTGCAGTAGCACCTTCGTGCCCCGCGGAAGCAGGGCAAGCCAGGCACCCAGGTCGGCTATGTGTTCGCAGCTCGTATTGACCACCAGGTCGGGCCGACCGGCCGCATAGTCGAGTGCGTACATATCTTCCGTCAGCGCCCGGAAGCGGTCGCCGGCTTCCCGGTTGAGGGTCCGGGCGACCGGCCCGACTTCAGGATCGATGTCGATGCTGTCGATCGCCGCAATGTCGAAACGGGCGTCGTTGAAAAGCATTGCCGGCAATACGCCGTACCATCCGCCCAGAACCCATATGCGCCCGAACCGGCCGCCGTCGTTTTCGAACAGCTTGTCGAGCGCCCACATCTTGCAGGCGACCTGCTTGTGGTTGAAGGCGTTGGCGATATCGGCAGTCGGATACTTGGCGATGACCCGCGCCAGCCCGGCGACAAGAGGGTGGTCGACATAGGCGGCAATTCCCCGGGCGAGGTCCAAGGCTTGTTCGTGCCCGTCAATGCCGGCATTGCGTGCTTGCGTGACATCCATCATATTCGTCTTCTATGTTGGGATTTCGGGCTACACAACGCAATATTGCCTCACCCAAGGCTGTTCGACTTGCGGATGAGACTATGCCACCAGCCGTTTCGCCGTTGCACGGTCACGAAGGGGGCCGGTTGCGTCTGTCCGGACCAGCGGCGTCCATCCGCGAAGACATTGCCGATACATCGTTTGCCAGCAGGTGCTTTCACCGCCTGCTTCCTCCAAACTGACAGCCGCATATGGAACCCAGCCTAGCCCGCTATATCTGGACGCACACCCGGAAGCAGCAGATCTGGATATTGATGATCGTCCTGCTTTCGATGATCCCATATTTCATGTCCTTCGACCTGCCGAAGCTGATCGTCAACGGCCCGATCCAGGGGAAGGGGTTCGAGCAACCCGGCGCGACCCTGCCCTTCATGAAATTGCACTATAACCTGCCGTTCATTGGCGAGGTCCAGTTCTTCTCCGGTTTTCAGCTGGACCGCAAGGAGACGCTGCTTGCCCTGAGCCTTGTGTTCCTCTTGCTGGTCGTCATCAACGGCCTGTTCAAACTCTACATCAACACCTACAAGGGCCGCCTCGGCGAACGCATGCTGCGGCGTATTCGCTTCGATCTGATCGATCGTGTGCTGCGGTTTCCGCCGATTTACTTCAAGCGGGTGAAATCCGCCGAAGTGGCGACCATGGTGAAGGATGAGGTGGAGCCGCTGGGCGGCTTTATCGGCGATGCCTTCCTGCAGCCGGTGCTGCTCGGCGGCCAGGCGCTGACGGCCATGCTGTTCATCATGGTCCAGAACGTCTGGCTCGGAATGATAGCGATGGTGATCGTGATCATCCAGATCGTACTCATCCCGCGGATGCGGCGGCGGCTGCTCGTGCTTGGGCGCCAACGGCAGTTGACGGCGCGCGCGCTTTCCGGCCGGGTTGGCGAAATCGTCGACGGTATCGGCGCGGTTCACGTCCACGACACGTCGAACTACGAGCGCGCCGACATAGCTGCTAGGCTAGGGCTCATCTTCAAGATCCGCTTCGATCTTTACCAATGGAAATTCATGGTAAAGTTCCTCAACAATTTTCTCGCACAGCTCACGCCCTTTCTGTTCTACATGATCGGCGGGTATCTGGTCATAGGGGGCCGGCTGGACGTCGGTCAGCTCGTGGCGGTGATCGGAGCCTACAAGGACCTGCCCGGACCGATGAAGGAGCTGATCGACTGGGATCAGGATCGGCAGGATGTCCAGGTCAAATATCAGCAGGTCGTTGAACAGTTCACCGTCGAGGATATCATTGCGCCGGGAATCGCGGCACTGGCGATCGACGATCCCGGTCCGATGACAAACCCGCTGTCGGCGGTCGGTCTGTCCATGGCAGACGATGGCGGTGCAATGCTCCTCAACCGTGTCTCCATGCAGGTCAAGCCGGCTGAGACGGTGGCGCTGGTCAGCACCCCGACAGGCGGAGCAGAGGCGCTAGCAGAAGCCTTCGCGCGGCTGAACTGGCCAGAGAGTGGAAAGGTCGCTTCGGGCGCCGATGACCTGCTTGAACTCCCCGAAGCCGTGACCGGCCGGCGCATGTCCTACGCCTCGTCGGATGTTTTCCTGTTCCAAGCAAGCCTGCGCGATAACTTGCTCTACGGGTTGAAGCATGCACCGCTGACATCGGTGACTTATGACGGCACCGCGGCAGACCAGCAGCGCTGGAACATGGACGAGGCGCGCCGGTCGGGCAATCCGGATTTCGACGTCCACAGCGACTGGATCGACTATGCTTCCGCCGGTGCTACCGGCCCGCACGACCTCTTTGAAGCGGTGCGCCGGGTGCTCGACGCGGTTCTTCTGTCGCGCGACATTCTGGATCTTGGCTTGCGCTCTTCGGCCGACCTCACGCGTCACACGAAGCTCGCCGGGCGGATCGTCGAACTGCGTGCAGCGCTGCGAACCCGGCTCGAACAGGAAGGGCTGCGCGAACTGGTGGTTCCTTTCGAGCCGGGCGCTTACAACACGGAAGCGACGATCGGCCAGAACCTGCTTTTCGGCGCCGCCGCCGGCCCCGAACTGGCCGACAAGGCTCTGGCGGCCAATCCCTACTTTGCTTCCGTGCTGAAGCAGGCCGGCCTCGACAGCACGCTCTACGAGATGGGCATGGAGATCGCCGAACAGGCGATCGAGCTGTTTGCCGACCTGCCGCCAGATCACCAGTTCTTCCAGCAGCTCGCCTTCATGAGCGCCGAGGAGATCCCCGCCTACGAGACCTTGCTGCAGCGGCTCAAGAACCGCCCCTACGAGGCGGTTTCGGAGGCCGACCGCGCCATGATCATCACCTTGAGCTTTGCCTATATCGAGCCCCGGCACCGCTTCGGCCTGCTGACCGACGAGTTGATGAGCAAGATCGTCGCCGCACGCAACCGGTTCTATGAAAACCTGCCGCCCGAGCTGCACAACGCGATCGAACGGTATGATCCTGCCAAATACATTGCGGCGGCCACCGTCATGGACAATGTCCTGTTCGGCCGTGTGGGAAACAACCATCCCGACGCGCCGGACCGCATACGCTCCATCGTCTATGACATTCTTGACGAGCTGGGGCTTTATGCCGAGCTTCTGGATGTCGGCCTGGACTTCAACGTCGGCGCCGGTGGAAGGCGGCTGACCAGCGGACAGCGACAGAAGCTCGATGTTGCCCGGGCTCTGCTCAAGCGTCCCGATTTTCTCATTCTCAACCGGCCGCTGTCGGCGCTCGACCAGCGCGTTCAGGACAAGGTGCTGCGAAACGTGCTCGAGGAAGCCAGACGCGACGGCCATTCGCCGGCAATTGTGTGGGTCGTGACGAGTCCGGCAATGGCGATGATGTTCGATCGCGTTATCGTCTTTGACTCGGGGCAATTGGTGGAAGACGGTACACACGAGACACTTTTGGCAGAGAACGGTATCTTCAAGGAACTTCTGTCATAGTCTGGCAGACGCGAATTTAGGAAGGTTTGCGACAATGCTGCTCAAGGATGAAGTTGGAATGCTGCAACGCGTTCCCTTGTTCTCCGGCATTGAGCCGGCAAAGCTCAAGCTGCTCGCGTTCACATCCGATCGCGTGAATTACAGCGCCGGCCAGATTCTTTTCCGGCAGGGCGACGAGGCAGACGCTGCCTATGTCATCCTTTCAGGCAGGGCGGATATTCTGGTCGATTCCGACAGCGGGCCGATAAAGGTTGCCGAACTGCTGCCAAATTCGATCGTCGGCGAGATCGCCATATTGTGCAACAGCTCCCGCACTGCCACCGTCAGCGCGGCAAGTGATCTGGAGGCCTTGAGAATCCGCAAGGATCATTTCCTGAGGCTTATGAAGGAGTTCCCGGAAATGACCATCGAGATATTGCGGGTTCTTGCCGATCGGCTAAGCCATACGACCGCGGATCTGATCGACGCACGAAGCGCCTAGAGCTATGATGAGCGAAAGGTAGCATGGACGACGATTTTTTCCTGGTCAGATTTTGGGGCGTGCGCGGCAGCATTGCTGTATCCGGGCCAGAATTCGCTCGCTATGGCGGCAACACAATCTGCATTGAGATGCGATGCGGCAAGCATACGCTTCTGTTCGACGCAGGCTCTGGCCTGCGGCCTGCCGGTAGGGCGCTTCAGGCGTCGGATGTAACCGATTTCGACCTGCTTTTCACCCATTGCCATTACGATCACATCATCGGGCTGCCGGCTTTTGCGCCTATCTTCGACCCGAGCGTCAAACTTACGCTTTGGTCCGGGCATCTTGCAGGACGCATGACGACCCGGCAGATTATCGATGAGTTCATACGGCCGCCGTGGTTTCCGGTGAAAATGAACGTCTGCAAGGCAAATCTCGACTGCCGCGATTTTGTATCCGGAGACGTGCTTCGGCCGCGCGAAGGGGTGGTGGTTCGGACCGGCAGTCTCGCCCATCCGGGAGGCTGCATAGGCTACCGGATCGAATGGGGCGGCCGCGTCGTGGCGGTGATCACCGACACCGAGCACGAGCCGGACAAACTCGATCAGTCGGTGCTCGACCTGATCGAAGATGCCGACCTCGTCATTTACGATTGCACCTACACCGAGAAGGAAATGGAACGCCGCCGCGGTAACGGGCACTCGACATGGCAACAGGGCGTCAAGCTCTGTGAGGCTGCTGGTGCACGGGCGCTTGCGCTGTTTCACCACGATCCGACACGCACCGACGAGCAACTGGACGAGATGGAGAAGCTGGCCAAGGACAGGTTTGCCGGCGCTTTTGCCGCGCGGGATGGCCAGATGCTCAAATTCCCGGTCTCATCGCACAGAAAGCGCTGAGCTATTTTCCTTTACCCGCGCGGCGCCCGATCAATGTCCTGATCGGAAGCCATGCACAGGGTTCAGCCTGTGCGGTGACTGTCAACAATCGTTCGAGGAAAAGCCAGGCCGATTCATCATGTACAAGATGGTGGGTGAGCAGGCCGATCGGCTCGCCGTCGGATGCATGCTGCAAGTGTGCGATGATAGCCTGGACCAATAGACCATGATCGAGGCAGCCGCGCGTGCCATGCCAATCCATGATGTCGACATTGCTGTTGATGACCGCCAATGAAGCCGGCTTCGGCGGCCCATAGACTGACAAGGCCGCAAAACCTATCGATCCAAGGTCGGATACCACGCCGGCGTCGATCCTGTTCCATGGCGGCACCAGCATCGGAACGGCACGTGCGCCGTGCAGGCCGGTTACTCGCGACAGTCCGCGAGCCAGATCATCGAGCACCGCCTCGCGTGGCCGATGCGCGCCGAGTTCCTGCTTTTTCTGGTCCTCGGGCGCATGATTTCGGTGCGCCCAGCCATGGATCGCGACCGTGGCATGCGGGGCCTCGTCAAGCCGGGCGACAAGCTTCGCGTCGGTCAGGGCCGGAATGACGGCCAGAGTGACCGGAACCGCGAATTCACCGGTGAGGTCGAGCAGCCGATTAAGCGCAGGCGTCGGATCCACGGCGTCGTCGTCGCGCAGCCAGAACTCCGCCTTGCGGCCCGCCCGTTGCAGGCGCGCCAGCTCTTCCACCAAGGGCTGCCAGATCGGATCGGACGTCATGAGACCGGGACCTTCGCAATAAGTCCGGCCAGACGCGCAGCTGCGCCACCGAGGGAACGTTCTTCGAGAACGAAACGCCTGGCTTCCGCGGCCATGATGGTTCTTTCGTCGTCACGGGCCAGAAGCCTTTCAATGGCGGAAGCGAACGCCGCGACATCGCCCGGCGGGGTTAGAAACCCGGTCTGGCCATCCCGCACGACCTCCGGCACGCCGGCGATGTCCTGAGCCACCACCGGAAGGCCGGCGGCCTGTGCTTCAAGATAGGCAACGCCGTAGGCCTCGCCATAACCCGGCCAGACATAGATTCCCCCGGTGTAAAGGACATCCGGCACGGCGGCTGGCTCGATCGAGCCAATCCACTCGATACGATCGGCGGGCAGGTCGGCGAATTGCGCTTCGACCTCGTCGCGGGCTGGGCCGTCTCCGACGATCGACATGGTCCAGGGCAGGTGACCTATCAAGCCGAGCGCTTGCGCCAGCATGCGATAGCTGCCCAGTTTGTCGCCTGGGCGCATCATGGCGACGGTAATGAGGCGCGTCGGACAACCCCGTGCCGGGATTTCCCGGAATGCCGATGTGTCGATGAAGGGCGAAAGCATACCGAAAGCGGCCTTGGGAATAGCATCCGCCAGTCCCTGACGATCCCTTTGGGTGAAGCAGATGTTCATCGCCGCCTGTTCGATGGCTCGCGCCACCAATGCTTGGCTATCGGCCCACAAGCCGGCTTCGCGTCGCCTGGAATAGGAGGCTTCCGCTGTCACATAGGGGACAGCAAAGGCCGACGCCAGCTCCGGCCCGATCAAGTCGGGCGCCTTGTAATAAGGATGGTAGGTGAACCAGAGATCGGGCTTGCCGTCACGACCCCAAAGTTTGGTCAGCCGCGCGGCTTCCTCTGCGGCCTCGATCTTTAGTGCCTCGAAACTTTTCGACTCCGGCTGGCGTAGATAGAAGCGCAACTCAGATGCCAGTTCGACGCTATGCCCTCCGTGCTCCAGCGCTTTGACAAGCATCCGTGCCATCTGGCGGTCGCCGGAAACAACGGGATGATTGGGTGACTTCAGCGGCGCGTAGAAGGCAATTCGCATCGCGCGACCCTATCACCGGAAAGCCTGCGCAAGTCAATTTCCAAGCGTAATCGACTTCACCTTCAAGCCGTGGAATATGCTATCTAATGGCCATGGAAACAGCTGTCGCGTCCGACCCGTTTGTCGCTTCTTTGCCGGTCTTCGCAAAGTTCGAAAGCGTTGCCGACATCGATAACTATCGGCCCCTCCCCGATGGCTGGGCGCTGGCCACTGCCGACATTGTCGGCTCGACCAAGGCGATCGAGGCGGGGCGCTATAAAACCGTCAATATGGCCGGCGCAAGCGTCATTTCGGCGCTGCTCAATGCGCTGGGTCGGCAAGACCTCCCCTTTGTCTTCGGCGGCGACGGCGCGCTCGTGGCGTTTCCCGGCTCGGCGCTGGAGATTGCCCGCAACGCGCTGGCGGCCGTCCAAAGGTGGGTGGCGGACGAACTGGGCCTTACCTTGCGCGCCGCGATCGTGCCGATAGGGGACATAAGGGCGCATGGCCTCGACGTTCGCGTGGCGAGGTTCCGGGCTTCCGAAGCGGCCTTCTATGCCATGTTCGCCGGCGGTGGCGGCAGTTGGGCGGAAGCTGAGATGAAAGCGGGGCGCTACCGCATCGATCCTGCGCCGGCCGGCGCGCGGCCGGATCTGACCGGCCTCTCCTGCCGTTGGAACCCGATCGAGGCCCGGCATGGCGAAATCGTCTCGATCATAGCCACACCGGGGGCGTCGCGCGACTTGCGCGGGTTTCAGTTTCTGGCTTCCGACATCATCGCCCTCGCCGGCAGGCAGGAGCGCGATGGCCACCCGGTGCCGGTGGACGGCCCGGGCTACAGTCTGCTGCCCGCCGGCCTGGATGTCGAGGCGCGGGCGATGGCCCCGGCAGGATGGCGGTGGCGGTCGAAGCTGTGGATCGTGTTCCTGATGACGCTTACGGCTGCAACCGATCGATTTGGCTGGACGATTGGCCGTTTCGATCCGAAGGTCTACAAACGCGAGGTGGCCAGCAATTCGGATTTCCGAAAGTTCGACGACGGCTTGAAGATGACCATCGACGTTGACGCGGATGTGCTGCATCGGATCCAAGACCGGCTGAAGCAGGCGGAAGAAGCGGGCATCTGCAATTATGGCCTGCACCGCCAGAAGTCCGCCTTGATGACCTGCCTCGTCATCTCGCCGCTGCAGCGCGATCACGTTCACTTCATCGATGGCGCCGCCGGCGGCTACGCGATGGCTGCCGCAAGCCTGAAGGCGAAGGCGCAGGTCTGCTGACTGCTTGCGGAATTCGAGTTCCGCAATATGCCCTCACTCATGGTTCTTGGCACCGGTGAGCCTCGCCATGGGAGCGGGTAACCTGTCCGAATTGACGGGAAAGCAGATTTTTTGGACGCCTCACGATATGACCGTCTTCTTAACCGGATTTCGAGGCGCGCCGCGCATGTCAGCGTGATCGGGCTGGCTATGCTGGGTTGCCGCTGTCGGTTGCGATCGCACGCGCCGGGTCCCCGGTTTTCCGGCTTCGACATCGAAACCCGGAAGGTCGAGAGCCTGAACAACGGCCAATCCTCCTTGAGGCAGTGACGTCGACAGCCCTTGCCGACCGGGCGGTTCCGCGCCACTGCGGATTTGTCGAACTAGCCGTCTGCGATGCCATCATAATCTGCGTTCCGACACCGCTGACGAAACACCGGAAGCCCCGAAGGATTCGATGCTGTCGTCGTGGCAACCGGCCACGACGCGATCGACTATCAGGCGATCGCTGATCACGCTCCTCTGATCGTCGACACACGCAATTTTTTTGGCCATCTCGGGGTGCCCAAGAGACAGTGGTGAAGGCCCGACGGTGTCTGAGACGGCGAATTCTTTGCCCGATGTCAGGATCGAGATTGCACTCCGCCGGAAGCCTCGCCACATAGGGTTCCAGGTGATAGATGCTGTTTTACGCCTGCTTCCTTCCTGCAAGGAGTTATTTAGGAAATTCTTCGCCGGCTTTCGTCGCCGAAGCCGGCTTCACTGACTTCGATTGTGTGGCGGATCAAAGGAGATGGCTCGTCTTCGACGGGTTTGAGATGGCATGAGCACAGCGCAAGCAGAAATTTCCACCATTCTCATGGATAAAGTTGCCGACTGGCTGAGCCAATCGGCGCTGGCGGGCAACGACCTGGAAACATTGGTAAAGGGCTTTTGTGAACGGCTGGCTGCTGCCGGCCTGCCGCTGAAGCGGGTGCATTTGAGCTTTTCGATGCTTCATCCGCTTTATGACGCGCTTGGTTTTACCTGGCTTCGCGGCCAGGGCCTGGAAGTGGAAGGCTTCCGCAGTGAGAACGGCGTTCATTCCGACAGATTCCTGACCAGCCCATATTACCATCTGCTCAGCAACAAGCTCGACCACCTGCGGCGCCGGCTTGACCCGTCGGTGCGGTCGGAGTTTCCTGTTTTCGACGACCTCAGGCGTATGGGCGTCACCGATTACATGGCTTTCGTGCACCCCTTCAACGGCGATACCAGCCAGGGCATGATGGGGTCGTGGTCGACCGACAGTGCGTCTGGCTTCAGCGACGGCATGATTTCGGCGCTACTGCGGATCCAGAACTATCTCGCTATCGCCACCAAGATGGCGGTGCTCACCAAGCTCGCCGACAACATGATGACCACTTATCTTGGCGGCGACGCCGGCAGGCGTGTGCTGGACGGCCAGATCAAGCGCGGCGAGGGTGACACAATCCGGGCCGCATTGGTCATGGGCGATATGCGCGGGTCGACAAGGCTTGCCGAAACCTCCGGTCGCGAAATCTACATCGATACGCTGAACCAGTTTTTCGATGCCATCGCTGCGCCTTTCAATCGCAAAGGCGGGCAGATCATGAGTTTCCTGGGTGATGGCTTCATCGCCGTCTACCCCTGCGAAAGGCATCGCTCGCAGTCCGAGATCGCCTGCCAGGCTGCTCTTGCGGCAGCGCACAAGGCCAGCGCGCGCATGATGGAACTCAATCTGCGCAGAAAGGAGCAGGGACTGGGCGACATAAAGTTTGGTATCGGCCTGCATGTCGGCAATGTGATGTTCGGCAATGTCGGGCTTACCGACCGGCTGACATTCTCTGTCTTCGGCTCGGCTGTAAACGAGGTCCAGCGTCTCCAGACCCTGACCAAGAAATATCCGCACAGCGTTCTCGCCAGCAAGGACTTCGCCAGCTATTGCGGCGACAACAGTTGGCTGACGCTCGGCACGGAGGAACTGGCGGGTATCAAGCAGAAGCTGACGGTGCTTTCACCCGATTTGTCGGGTGCTCTCGCCCTCGATGAAGACGCTGCGCCGATTCACGACCGGATATCGGACGCCGAGCAGGTCATGCTGCTTCATCGCGATGCCGCGCGGTTGTCGGCAAGCGACCGGAGGAAGCTCCAGTAACCGACACGATCCGGTCCGAAAGCCTTGGTGTGCAGCCCGGTCGCCGGTTCCGTCGCGGAATTCGATTCGAATCCAAGTTGCTCTAGGCTGGCAATACGCTAGTCTCGCTTTTGGGTCTGCCGCCCGGCAGACTGCCAGAGTGGGGCTGGTGTGAGGATGAATTCGGGCATTGATCTGCTGCGGATCGAGGATCTTGGCATCTCTTTTGCCATGATCGGGGGACCGTTGCATGCCGTCAGGCGCGCAAATCTTCGCGTCCTGCCCGGCAAGGTTACCGCGCTTGTGGGCGAGTCCGGTTCCGGAAAATCGGTTCTCAGCCAGGCAGTGATGGGCATTTTGCCGAATACGGCCCATGTTCGCGGCCGTATCCTGTTTTCTGATCCTGAAAAGCCCGGAACGACGCAGGATATCCTGCAGATGCAGCGTGACGGAACCGAAATCCGGGCGTTGAGAGGCAGTCGCATCGGCAAAATCTTTCAGGAGCCGATGACATCGCTGTCGCCGCTGCACACGATCGGCAACCAGGTCAGCGAATCCTTGCAGATTCATACGCCTATGGCTCGGGCGGAGCGCAAGGCGCGGACCGAGGAAATGCTCGGCCTTGTCGGATTTCCCAATCCCAAGCGCGCCTACGACATGTATCCATTTGAACTTTCGGGAGGATTGCGGCAACGCGCCATGATCGCCATGGCGCTTATCTGCCGGCCTGCTTTGTTGATCGCCGACGAGCCGACGACGGCGTTGGACGTCACCATCCAGGCGCAAATCCTGCAATTGCTGCGCGGGCTTCAGACCAAGCTGAACATGGCGATGCTGCTGATCACGCACGACCTCGGCGTGGTCGCCAATGTCGCCGACGAGGTGGTGGTCATGTACCATGGCGAGATCATGGAAATGGGGCCTGTCGAGGCGATATTCCGCCGGCCGGGCCACCCTTACCTGAAGGGCCTGATGGCAGCCGTTCCGCATTTCGACCTGAAGCCTGGTGAAAGGCTAAAGGCGCTTCGCGAGGTGCCGGTGAACGTTGGGAACCTGCTCGGCAAGCAGACTGCGCCGGCATCGAAGGGGCCGGAGGACATTCTGCTTTCGGTGAGGGATCTGACAAAGACCTTCACCACCCGCAAGTCCGGATGGTTCAGCGGGGGTCATCAAACCTCTGTTCGCGCCGTGGACGGCGTGAGCTTCGACATCAGGCGGGGTGAGTGTCTGGGTCTGGTCGGCGAAAGCGGCTGTGGCAAAACAACCGTCAGCAAGATCCTCATGCGGGCCATCACCCCCAGCGGCGGTTCTGTGATCTTCAACGGCCGCGATGGACCGACCGACGTCCTGGGCGCAGAGGGAGATGCCCTGCGCATATTGCGCGCGAAAATCCAGATGGTCTTCCAGGACCCGGTTTCGTCGCTTTCACCTCGCATGACGGTGGAGAACATCTTGAGCGAGCCGCTGGAGATCCATCAACGTGGCAATGCGGCGTCCCGACTCGCCACGGTCAAGAGCCTGATGCAGGCAATCGGGCTCGATCCGCGCTTCATAAAGCGCTATCCGCACAGTTTCTCCGGCGGGCAACGTCAGCGCATCGGCATCGCGCGTGCGTTGGCGCTAGGGCCCGAACTCCTGATCTGCGACGAGCCGGTTTCGGCGCTCGATGTCTCTGTCCAGGCGCAGATCCTGAATCTTCTGAAGGACCTGCAAAAAGAACTGGGCCTGACCTACCTGTTCATATCCCACAATCTGGCGGTGGTGGACTACATGGCAGACCGCATCGCGGTGATGTGCGGCGGGCGTATCGTCGAGCTTGCGCCGCGCGAAATTCTGCTCAGAAAACCAATCCACCCCTACACGCGCTCCCTGGTCGCCGCGGTACCTTTCCCCGATCTCGACAGGCCGATGGATTTCAAGACGCTGAAGCTCAGCGGAGCTTCCGACACCAGCGCATGGGGACCGCAATTCCGCGACGAGGGCGACGAAGATAGGCTGTCACCACTCGATCTTGGCGGTGGCCACCTCGTGCTGGCGAGACATTCGGCCGATATCAGTGAGTTACGCCATTGATCAGCCGGCGCACCGTCCTTGGTCTCATGGCTTCGGCATTTCTGCCAGGGACGTCGCGCGCCGGCGATCTGGAGCCGGAATTTCTTCGGCAACAACTGACGGTCAAGGCGCTGCCGACACTCGCTGAGCGCCTGCCCAAGAGTCCGCGCGCGCTGAATCTCGCTGCAATGGGCCGGCTGCCCGGCCAGTATGGCGGCACGCTGCGGACAATCATCGGCAGCCAGAAAGATATCCGGATGATGACGATCTACGGGTATTCTCGCCTGGTCGGCTATGACGAAAAGCTCAACATGCAACCCGACATTCTCGAGCGTTTCGACGTGGCGGATGATCGCGTCTTCACCTTCAAGATACGGGAAGGGCACAAATGGTCTGACGGCAGCCTGCTGACGCCGGAGGATTTTCGCTATTGTTGGGAAGATGTCTGGCTGAACGACGAGCTTTCGCAAGGCGGGCTCGCCCCCGCCCTGCTGGCGGACGGCAAGCCGCCACGCTTCGAGATCGTCGATCCGTTGACGGTCCGCTACAGCTGGGATGCGCCCAATCCAGACTTCCTGCCCAAGCTCGCTGCCGCTTCGCCGCTATCGCTTGTCCTGCCGGCCGCCTATCTCAAGCAGTTCCACAAGAAATATCAGGATTCATTCCGGCTCGCCGGCCTGATGAAGGAGAACCGGACCCAGAAATGGACGCTCCTGCATATCCGCATGTCGCGGCAGTATCGCCCGGAGAACCCGGAACTGCCGACGCTCGACCCCTGGCAGAACCGGACCAAGCCGCCGGCCGAGCAATTCATCTTCGAGCGCAACCCGTTCTTTCATCGAATAGACGAGAACGGCCGGCAACTGCCCTATGTTGACCGGATCATCATGAATGTCAGCTCATCGGCGATCATCTCCGCCAAGACCGGTGCGGGCGAGAGCGACCTGCAATGCATGGGAATTGACTTCAGCGACTACTCCTTCCTGAAAGACGCGGAGAAGCGCTATCCGGTGAAGATGCACCTGTGGAAACGTACACAGGGTTCTCGGCTGGCGCTGCTGCCGAATCTGAATTGCGCCGACCAGGTGTGGCGTGGCCTTCTGCGTGACGTGCGCGTGCGCCGCGCACTTTCGCTCGCCGTGGACAGGCGCGAGATCAATATGGCCGTGTTCTACGGATTGGCGCAGGAAAGCGCCGATACGGTATTGTCCGAGAGCCCGCTCTACCGGCCGGAATTCGCTAAAGCTTGGGTTGCCCATGATCCCGAGCAGGCCAATGCACTGCTCGACGAGGTCGGGCTTCTGGCACGTGACGATGACGGCCTGCGGATACTTCCCGATGGACGCTCTGCCCAGATAATCGTGGAAACCGCCGGCGAAAGCACACTGGAAACCGACGCGCTCGAACTCATCACCGATCACTGGCGAAAGATCGGCATCGCCCTGTTCATCCGGACTTCGCAGCGCGACATCTTCCGCAGCCGCGCGCTTGGCGGCCAGATCATGATGTCGATGTGGTCGGGCATCGACAATGGCGTGCCGACCGCCGACATGAACCCGAGCCAGCTGGCCCCCACCATCGACGATCAACTGCAATGGCCGCTCTGGGGTGCTCACTACTTGTCTCACGGCAAGATGGGCGAGGCGCCCGATCTTCCTGAAGTGATCGAGTTGATGGCTTTGCTCAAGCGCTGGAACGCATCGACCGAAGCGACAGAGCGCGCCGAAATCTGGAATTCGATGCTGTCGATCTACACCGATCAGGTGTTTTCGATCGGGACCGTGAACGGAACGCATCAGCCGATTCTGGTGTCCTCACGGCTGCGCAATCTGCCTGACAAGGCGCTCTTCGGCTACGATCCGACCGCCTATTTCGGTGTCTACATGCCGGATACATTCTGGCTTGGAGAGTCCTGAGCGTGCTTCGATATATTGTCTGGCGCATTACTGTGATGGTTCCAACGCTGCTGGTGATATCAGCGCTGGTGTTCACGATCATCGAACTTCCCCCCGGCGACTATTTCGACAGCTATGTCGCCGAGCTTCGGGCACAGGGCGAAGGGGTGGATTCCGATCGCATCGAGATGATGCGCAAGGAATATGGTTTCGACAAGCCGCCGATCATTCGCTACTTCTATTGGGTCGGCGGGATGCTGCACGGCGATTTCGGCTATTCCTTCGAGTATGAGCTGCCGGTTCGCGACGTCGTCGGGGACCGAATGTGGCTGACTGTGCTGGTTTCCTTCGTCACGATCATCTTCACCTGGCTCATCGCCTTTCCGATCGGCATGTACTCCGCGACGCATCAATACAGTTGGGGCGATTACGGCCTGACCTTTTTCGGCCTCCTGGGCCTTGCCATTCCGAACTTCATGCTGGCGCTGATCCTGATGTATTTCGCCAACATCTGGTTCGGCACGTCCCTCGGCCATCTCATGGACCCGCAATATCTCAGCGAGCCGATGAGCTGGGCCAAGGCGAAGTCGATACTCGCCCATCTCTGGATCCCGGTCTTAATCATCGGCACCGGCGGCACGGCAAGCATGATCCGGCGGCTGCGCGCCAATCTGCTCGATGAGCTACACAAGCAATATGTGGTGACCGCACGCGCCAAAGGCCTTCATCCGTTCAGGGCTCTGGTCAAATATCCGCTGCGCATGGCGCTCAATTTCTTCATTTCCGACATCGGCTCTATCCTGCCGGCCATCATCTCCGGCGCCGAAATCACGGCGATCGTGCTGTCTTTGGAAACGACCGGGCCGATGCTGATCAAGGCCTTGCAAAGCCAGGACATGTATCTGGCGGGGTCGTTCCTGATGTTCCTAGCCTTCCTGACAGTCATCGGTGTCCTGATTTCCGACCTGGCGCTGGCGGTGCTTGATCCACGAATTCGTTTGCAGGGCGGCAGCACCAAATGAAGACGGATTCGCCGCTCCCCGCTCCGGGTGCTCCACTAGAACACTACGTTTCCAGCGCGCCCTTTGACCTGCAGTCGGTCGAGGCGATGACGGCGGAGCAGTCGAAGGTCTTTCAGGCGTCGCAGTTGCGGTTGATGTGGTGGAAATTCCGCATGCACCGGCTTGCCCTTGTATCCGGCATATTCCTGATAGTGCTTTATTTCGGGATACTGATCTGCGAGTTTCTGGCGCCCTACAATCTGCACACGCGCAACATGGACTATATCTATTCGCCGCCGCAGCAGGTGCACCTGTTCCACAACGGCGAGTTCGTCGGGCCGTTCGTCTATGGCCGCCAGATGACGCTGGACATGGACACGCTCAAGCGGAACTACATCGACGACCCGGGCGATGTTCAGCGGGTCCGTTTCTTCTGCAAGGGCGACAGTTACCGGTTCTGGGGCCTGATCGAAGGTGACAGGCATTTTGTCTGCGCTGCCGAAAACGGCCAGCTCTTTCTGGCCGGCACCGACAGGCTGGGGCGCGACGTGCTCTCGCGCATGATCTATGGCGCACGCATTTCACTGACAATCGGCCTCGTCGGCATCAGTTTCAGCTTCCTGCTCGGCATCGTCATCGGCGGACTGGCCGGTTATCACGGCGGTATCTTCGACCTGATCGTTCAACGGATAATCGAAGTCCTGCAATCGATTCCCAGCATTCCGCTATGGCTGGCCCTGGCGGCGATCATGCCGATAACCTGGAGTCCGATCCTGATCTATTTCGGCATCACCGTGATCCTCGGAGTGCTCGACTGGACCGGACTGGCGCGGGCCGTGCGTTCAAAGCTTCTGGCCTTGCGCGAAGAGGATTACGTTCTGGCCGCGCAATTGATGGGCGCCGGGAGCAGCCGCATCATCGGCCGGCATCTCATTCCCGGCTTCATGTCGCATCTGATCGCCACGGCGACGCTCTCCATTCCCGGCATGATCCTGGGTGAGACGGCGCTGAGCTTCCTCGGGCTCGGCCTGAGAGCGCCGATAACCAGCTGGGGCATCCTGCTCACCGAGGCGCGCAGCGTCAGCGTGATCGCATTCTATCCATGGCTGCTTTTGCCGATGCTTCCCGTCATTCTCGTCATCATGGCGTTTAACTTCCTCGGTGACGGCTTGCGGGACGCCGCAGATCCCTACAAATGAGTTGTTATTTTGCCGCGCGCCGTGCCGCCTATTCCACCCGGTATGATCCTGCCGGCTGCCTGTACGGTTGTTGCAGTGTTCATGGTCCGCCTCTATATGTGCCGACACGTGATCGAGTTTCGCACTACGCCTTCGGGATTCACCCGTGAACAGTTCTTGTCGGCGGCATTGACGATCTCTTTCTGGTTCAGGACACACAAAAGCATATGAGTCGCCTCGAGAATTTCATCAGCAGGATGACCGCACAGCGCGACATTCTCGACCAAGTCTGCGTCGAGGTGGCGAAGATGGAGGGGCTTGTACTCGAGCTCGGCCTCGGCAACGGTCGGACGTTCCACCATCTGCGCGAGCGCCTGCCCGGGCGCCGGATCGTGGTGTTCGACCGCGAAGTCGGCGCACATGCCAGCTCAATTCCCGAAGCCGAAAACCTCGTGCTCGGCGAAATACGCGAGACGGCCCGCAAGTTCATTGGCATCGAAGCCGCCCTTGTTCATGCCGACATCGGCACCGGCTATGACGATCGGGATGCAGTGACTGCTACCTGGCTTCCCGATCTGATTGCGAGCCTGCTTCGGGTCGGCGGCTTCGCGGTCAGTGGCACGCCGCTCGATCACCCGCTGCTGCAACGCCTCCCGGCGCCGACTTCAGAGCCCGCCGATCGTTATTTCCTCTGCAAGCGCGTGTGAGCGGCCGAGAGCGCCTCATCTTTTCACGCAAACGCTGTTCTACTGCAATTCCAAGGGAAAGTGCTACGCGTTTTTCCCGAAAAACCGTTTACACTTTCCCTGGGATTGCTCTGGACGGCCCGATTGCTCAGGGGATTGTATACACCGCGATCTCCCGCTCGATGCCACGCAGCGAGACTTCGTGAGGCACGGGCGTCAGAGCGTTCCTGCGCAACAGATCGGCGGTGAGATTGTCGTCGACCACCGCGCGGGTTGCGAAGATAGCCTGTGCGTTGGCCAGGTTCTGGACTCGTGAAGCAATGTTGACCGTCTGGCCGAAATAGTCCTGTCGCTCGTTCATGGACACCGCGATGCAGGGGCCGGCATGGACACCGATCTTGAGCAGCAGATCCTCGCGCCCGCTTCTGTCATTGAGCGCACGCATGGCATCACGCATCCTGAGGGCCGCAGCCATCGCGCGATCAGGCGTCGCGAATGTCGCCATCACCGCATCACCGATGGTCTTCACCACCGCGCCTGCCTCCGCCGCGACGATCTCGTGCAGAACCTGGAAATGCACGCGCACGAGATCGAAGGCTGAAAGGTCGCCCACCCGCTCGTAAAGCGCGGTCGATCCGCGCAGGTCGGTGAACAGGAAGGTGAGGCTGGTGATCTTCAGGCGCTGGTTGATGTCGAGCGTATCCGTACGATAGAGGTCGCGGAACGTCTGGTTGGTGAGCAGGCGCTTGGCGGTCAGAAAAGGCCGGCGTTTGCTAAGGAGATTATGCAATGCCTCGCCGGCGATGAAAACTGCCGGCAGCACGCGGGTGTCGGTCCTGTTTTCCAGCGAAATACGCAGCGGACCGGGTTGCATTTCCAGTGTCTGGTTCTGGACATGGTCGCGGTCGAAAGCCAACGACAGGCTTCGCCGCTCTTTTGTTGGTTCGCCCTTCGCGTCGATGAACTGCGCTGAATGGGTGACCGGCTCGAAGACGATGATGAATTCGGACGGAAGCTGTATGGGCAGAACGGCCTTTTCACCCGGCGCCAATTCGATATCTTCCAGCGAGAACGCTTCTATGTTTTTCGCCAAATCCTCTTCCGGCAGATCGACGCCGGATCCCCAGTAAATCTGGCGAAAATATTCCACCAATGGCAGTTCGTGTGGATTGTGGGCGGCAATCCTGCGCACGCGAGGGCTGACGGTGAATGTCACCTCGACCATCTCATCGAGGGTCGGCGAATAGCCTTCGGAGCATAGCGCGCAGGTGTATTCGTCCTTCTGCAGGGTTTTCAGCGTAGCGTTGGTGTCGAGCACGCCGCCACAGCCGGGGCACAGAACATTCCATGAAATGTCGAAGATGCCCACCCGCGCCGCATGGAGGAAGGCGCTTATGGCGCGTTCCTCGTCGAGGCCATGCTTGCTGGCGAAAGCCGGCACATTGATGCGGCAAAGTTCATGATCCTTGCCTTCCGCGATGGTCCGCCGGATCGCGTCGATTGCCTGGGGATCGACATCGGTCGATTGCCGCAAAAGCGAGAACAGATCCTGAATTTCGGTCATCGTGCAGTCTCCGGAAAATGCACCCCCGAGGTGGTTGACCGGAACCGGTCTTCGTTCCGAGCGCTCTATCTTACTTCGAAACGGATCGTACGGCCATTCGAATGAAAAGCCCGCCGACGTGTCAATCCGTCGGGATTTTCACCGATCGCAAGCGGTACTATGGTGGGTCCATGGGGTATTCATCTTTGGGACTTTCTCCCGCGCCGACACCCGACAACCCGCCATTTCCCGCGGCCTTGCGGCTTTTCTCGGCGGGGGTCGTCATCGTCCTGACAGTCGGCGCCGGCCTTTTTTTCGCGCCTGCGCTGGTCAGGCCGCGCTGGCCTTGGGCCGTCACGCCGTTCAACGCCCGCTTCCTCGGCGGCTTCTACACCGCCGAAATGGCCGTGATGGCGGCGCTGCTGGTCTGGAATCGCTGGTCGCCAGGCAGGCTAGTGCTTGTCATGGCCTTCATCTTCACCGTCATCGTTTCGGCGGCTTCGTTCATCAATCTCGGCTATTTCAACTTCGAGCGGAAAGCGCCCTGGCTCTGGTTCTTGGCCTATCTTGCTTCGGTCGCGGTATCCGGGCTGTTCCTGTGGCGGGCCGGGGGCCGTCCTTCCGCAAAGGGCGTGACCTTAAACTCTGCATGGCGCGGCTATATGTCGATGGAAATGGCGGTCCTTGGGCTTTATGGCGTCGGTCTGTTGCTGTTTCCCCTGACATTCGGCGGCTTTTGGCCGTGGCCGATCGACGCCTTCCACGCTCAGGTTTACAGCGCCATCTTCCTCGCCGGAGCGGGCGGCACATATCTCGTCTGGAAAAGCGCGCCGCGCGAAGAGCTGCTGGTGCTCGGTCTGGCGCAGTTTCTGGTCGGCTTGTTTGCCATCCTTGGCCTTGTCATCACCGAGGCCGTAATGCACCGGATCGACTGGACGGCGACGGGAACATTGTGCTGGCTCGCCCTTTTCGGCTGGATCGGAATCAGCGGCATCTTCAAACTCTACGCCGTCTCCCGGTACTTCAGCGCGCAATCGGCATCATTAGGATGATGAGATGGCTGGATTTTCAGATGATGTCCGGTGCATCGTGCCGGGCCTATTGCCTTTGCCGGGAAAGCCATGACCAGCACGACCTCGCCATTCCCAAAGAAAATCCAGCCGCAACTCCGGGCCATTCGGCCAAGCGATGCGGAGGCGCTTTGCGCCATCTTCAACATGCCGGGCTTCCGCTGGGGCACGCTCAGGGTGCCATTCGAGATGGTGGAGCAGGTAGAACGGCGTATCACCAAGTCCGGCCAGGAAACCACCTGGATCGTTGCCGAGCTGGACGGCAAGGTCGTCGGCCATGGCAGCCTTGTCGTGCAGGGTTCGCCGCGCCGTTCGCACATCGGCGAGATCAATATCGGCCTTGACGATGGCTTTGTCGGCAAGGGTATCGGCTCTGCCATACTTGGCGCGCTGCTTGACGTGGCCGACAACTGGCGCGCCCTGAAGCGAGTCGAATTGACCGTCTATGCCGACAATGAACCGGCCATCCGCCTCTACACAAGCCACGGCTTCGAGGTCGAAGGCCGGCATGTGAAGGCCGGCTTTACCGAAGGACGGTATCACGACCTTCTGAGCATGGCCCGGCTGCGGTTCTGATGACCAGGGACTTTGATCCGACCCTTAAGGCTCCGGTGGATGTTCTGGCAGTGCTGTCACTGCTCTGCCCGGAAGTCGTGCGTGACATCGAGCAGAACTGGAATGCACCGGTTTCCGAATACGCCCGCCATCTGTGGCGGCCGGTGGCAAGGCCTGCTTCGGGTCCGGCGATCGCTGCCCGTTCGATCCTGCTTGATGTACTGCATCAGCGCCTTGATTTGATCATGCAGCCTGAAGAGGTCGGCAAGGCCCTTGAAGAATTCGACCACAGACCGGTGATTCAGTCCGGCCTCCACTGCCTGCTGCTGATGGACAGGATCACCTTCGATGCCCTCCTGTTTGCCTGGCTCGGCGCGGTCGAAAACGGGCTGTCGGCGTTCGTCGGCTTCATGGGAACGACGATGACCATGGAGACAGTTGGCCGGGAGGGGCCGGGATGGCTCGATGTCGGCGACGACAAGGTCAACTTGTTTGGCATGGGGCGCCACAAACTATGCCGCAAAAGCGCCTGCGCGGCCGGCCCGGTCACCCTCAACAAGCGGGCGCTCGAAGCGGTGGGCGACGAAACGGATGCCAGCCGCTGGCTGGGCACACTGCTCGCCAGCCAGGACAAGGTGTTTGGAACCGCCGCCGATGCACTGACAGACCTCAACGAGGATCTGGTCGCCGATTGGGATCGTTCTGGCATGGCTCGGCCGGTGTTCATCGATGACCGGCTCGCGGCTTCCGTCGTGGCGCGGCATCTGGACCATGACGGCAGCCTTCTTTCCAAGCTGCTCCTTGAGCCCGCAAGGCGTCAGCGTCTCGAACGTACCCTGCAAGAGACCGAATCGGGCCCATTTGGCAGATTCCTGCCCAATGCCACGGCCTATTTCTGGGGCATTCGCGAGGAGCGCGTGCGCAAGCTTGTTTTCGAGAACGGGCACCTGATCGAGCCTGAAAGGCCGAATGGTCTTTCCATCCCGTTCGAGCGGGCGCATCTCAAGCAGGCGCTGCTGGACGGCGTGCTGCTGCCGAACTTGTTCTTGACGTTCCTCGTTCTTGCCATATTGCCTCGCGTGCGGGTGGTGGGCGGGCTGAGGCAGATCGGTTATGTAGCGCTTTTCCACTCGATCCTGCTGGCTGCGCTGGATGAAACCGCGCCGGAAGAGCGCGGTCTGGCTGCCGAGTTGCAGGTTCGGGAAAATGCCTGGGGCACCCGGGTCATCGATGAAAAAATGTCGGTCCGCGAACAGGTTGCCGGCCTGCCGGCAGGGAGGCTGTTTCCTGACCTGCTCGGGCACTACCGTTCGCACACCTTTGCCGAGACGACCGACGACCTGAAACTGGTTCGTGAAAACGCCCGATGGCGCAAGATCGGCCGAGCCTTTGGCCTCTGATCCGACCGCATGCCCTCATTTGTCATTGCACTATTCCGACCTTGCGGAGCCCGTCGATCATGAGTTCGAAATCGGCATGGTTCTTGTAAGGCAAGACCTTGCGACGGTATTCCAGCGAATAGTCAGGATTGACGCGAGCAGTTCCTGCCATGCCGCCCACGCGTGCCGAGATCGCTGACCGAGAGGTCGAGCCTCGCCTTGACCTGGCGATAGGCGTCCTCGGACAGGCAGATGGCGCCGGGCGCCGCGACGCCCTCCAGACGTGAGGCGAATCTTCGTCCGCGCTGGCGACCGGCTGTATCCAACCACATCTGCCGCCAGAATTGCGACTAGTCTGCGATTCTCGCTCAAGGTCCGTCTCCTCATCTCCATGATAGCAGGAAGACGGAGGGCTAAGAGAGAACTTCGCAACGACGGCCAAGCAGCCGTCCGAATCGGCAACGCTCCGCCACCGGACCCACGGATGCCCATTTGCTGCCGCTTGCCGGTTGACGGCTATCGGTTCATCATTGTGAATACCCTGGCCGTGAAGGGCGTGGCGAGATCACGAGTCATGGCCCCAAGAGCCGGATGATTGCAGGCCGAATCGACCTGAAATCTGAATCCATCTCTAGGTCAAAGAGACAGAGCAGGATGTGGTCCGAAAACCGCTTCACACTTTTCGGCATCATGCTCGGGTGAGGTTTCCATGGACTGCTCGGGCTGCGGTTTCGAGATTGAGGGCGGTTACGCCTTCTGTCCGAAGTGTGGCAGGCGCCAGCCTGTGCCATGCGCCAGCTGCGGCTACCCCTGCGCACCTGATTTCGAGTTCTGTCCGAAATGTGGGGCAAGCCTTGGTGCGTCCGCAAAAGCCGCCGAACGGTCTGTTCCGAAACCAAGCGGGACCATCGTGCCGCCTTCTCGAATCCTGTCGCTGCCTACGAACATCGAAAGCTATGGGCTGCATCCCGTCTCTGACGCCGATCGCCGGACGGTAACGGTCCTGTTCGCCGACCTTTGCGGCTTCACGACACTCAGCGAACAACTCGACCCCGAGGTGATGCAAGCTCTGCAGAACGCGCTGTTCAAGGAATTGACGGCGGCCGTGCGGAACTTTGGCGGTTTCGTCGACAAATTCATCGGCGATGCGCTGCTCGCTTTGTTCGGTGCGCCGGTGGCGCATGAAGACGACCCGGAACGTGCGCTTTGCGCCGCTCTCGACATGATCGCCCGGACGGCGCGGCTCGGTGAAGGCACCCCCCACTCCGGCTCGCCTCTGTTACTCCACATCGGCATAAACACCGGTCCGGTGGTTACTGGCGGATTGGGCATCGGCACCGCCAAATCCTATTCGGTGACCGGCGACACCGTGAATACGGCGCAGCGCCTGCAATCGCTGGCCGCACCGGGTGAGGTGCTGGTAGGCGAACTCACTCACAGGCTGACCCGGCATGCCTTTTCTTACGAGTCGCTGGGCGATGTCGTGCTTCGCGGCAAGGCCGGCAGCGTGCTCGTCCATCGACTGGATGCACCGCTTGCGGCCCCGCGTGCAGCACGTGGGCTCGAGGCGCTCGGCCTCAGCGCGCCGATGATTGGTCGCGGTGCGGAGCTTCATAGAATGTTGGCGAGCCTTGACCAGGCGTGCGGCGGCTCGGCCCAACTTGTCCGCCTCGTCGGAGAAGCCGGTATCGGGAAGTCGCGGCTGGTGAAGGAGTTCGTCGCCCGCGTCGGCGACGAGGATCGTTTTCGCAACGTCGCCGTGCGGCAGGCCGCGTGCTCACCGCTGGGCGAACAATCATTTGGCGCCTTGGACGCAGTTGTGCGCAGCGCTGCGGGGATGATGCAGAACGACAATGGGGATGAAATACGGGGGAAGCTCGCAGCCTTGCTTACCGATCTCGGCCTGCAGGGCGAAGAGGCAAAGCGACTGATGCCTTTGCTTTACCATGTGCTTGGCCTTGGCGACCCCGATGCCACCTTGCAGCATGTCGAGCCCGAGCAGCTGCGGCGGCAAATTCTTTACGCAGTCCGCACAATCATCGAACGGCGGCTTGCGTTGTCGCCGCTGTTGATTGTCGTGGAAGACCTGCACTGGGCCGACGCCGTGTCACTTGAGGCACTGCGTTTCGTGATGGACAGGTTGGAACGCACACGGTTGATGTTGCTGGTCACGCATCGTCCAGCGCCGGACAACGACCAACTCGATTCAAATCGGGTCAGTCACACGGCGCTCAGGCTTTCGCCGCTCAACAATGATGACGGACGCAGTCTGCTGGCGGCGCTTTTCGGCGAGAGCTGGGTAAACTCCGCAGGAGGGCTTCTCGGCCAGATCCTCGAGCGCTCGGGCGGCAACCCGCTTTTTTTAGAGGAGATCGTTCGCGGCCTTATCGATCGCGGTGTATTGATGCGCGAGGGCCAGCGATGGCGGACTGTGGCAGGCGAAGTCGCAACCGGCATTCCCGCCACGATCCAGGCAATGTTGCTTGCTCGGGTCGACCGGTTGCCCCAAGAGGTGCGCCGGTTGGCCCAGGAAGCCGCGGTAATTGGCCCGCGCTTCGATGCCACCCTTCTGAAAACCGTTACATCCGACCCCGGCCGGCTAGAAGCCGGCTGCGAACTGCTTTGCGATGCGGAAATCATCGAGGAAGTTGCCGGATCTGGCTCGGGCTCGTCGCAAAGCTACCGCTTTACGCAAACATTGCTGCAGGACGTGATCTACCAGAATCTGCTCCTGCAACGCCGGACCGACATCCACGGGCGGGTCGGTGCTGCCTTGGAGCAACTGTACGGCGACAAGCCGGAACGGCTCGAGGATTTGGCGGTGCTCGGTCATCATTTCGCACAGAGCGCCGAGCGGGAAAGGGGCGCGCATTGCCTGCAGGCGGCGGGTGATCGCGCTCGCATGATATACGCCAACGATGACGCCCTTCGTTTCTATGAGCGAGCACTGACCGCATTGGGTGCGATCGGGCAAACACCGCTCAAGCTGGCAATTGCAGAGCGCATTGCCGATCTGAGCGGCCCGGCAGGCCGCCGCCAGGTCGCGCACCACCACTACGAGGCGGTGTTGCTGGCATACCGCCAGTCGGCAGATCGTGTCGCTTCGGCGCGCGTTTTGCGTAAGGTCGGTCGGCTGCTCTGGGACGTCGGCAAGCGGGACAACGCAGAATCCCGCTATGCTGAAGCGGCAGCGCTCCTCGATGGAGCGGATGCCCCGATCGAGCAGGCGCATCTCTGGCAAGAACGTGGCCGACAGGCGTTCCGGAGCGGAGATCACTCCCTCGCGGCAAAATGGGCGGACGCGGCGCTGGATTGCGTACGCACTTTGACGACGGAGCATGTTTCCGACGTAGGACGCGATGCCACTCTTGTGACCGCCGAGGCACTTAATACCAAGGCTGTTGCGCTGGCTCGCCTCGGACGAAACCGTGAAGCCGTTGGCCAGGTCGAGCGCAGCATTGAATTGGCCGAAGCCGCCGGTCTGCTGGGTGCGGCCTGCCGCGGCTACACCAATCTCGGCGTGCTTTACACGACTATCGATCCGGCAAAGGCGATGGAGGTCTGTCGGCGCGGTCTGGACGTGGCGCGCCATATTGGTGATCTGGGTTTCCAGGCCCGCCTCCTCGCCAATCTGGCGGTCGCTTGTTGTACTTTCACGGATCGCTGTCCAACGGAGGGCGTGCCTGCCGCCGAGAAGGCTATCGAGATCGACCGGGCGCTCGACCAGCGCGAGCACCTGCCGGTGCCGTTGATCGTGCTTGGGCAGATCCACCAGTGCAATGGCCGTCCTGAACTGGCGGTTGGCCTGTTCCACGAAGCACTGGACGTCGCCCGCGAAATGGGCGAGCCCCAACTGCTCTTTCCGTGCTATGATGGTCTCGCAACGCTTAATCTGGACCTCGACAATCTGGCCGAGGCCGAACGCTACTTTTCCCTGGCGCAGGGTATATGCGCCCAGCACGGGCTCGACCCGGAAGCGCTTGTGGTGCTGCCTTTTCTCGACTAGCCGGGGTTAGGGGTTGGAAATGTCCGCGCCTAGTGACTTGGTACCGCTTCAACCGGGCGACCGTGCGCCGAACCTGGTGCTTGACGCCATTACCCAGGAAGGCAAGATCGCGCTCGATGACTTTCGCGGGCAAAAACCAGTGCTGGTCGGCCTGTTTCGAGGTCTGCATTGTGCCTTCTGCCGGCGCCACATCGCCGCCCAGGCGCGGCTTGATCCGGAGCTGCGTGAAAGGGGCGTGGAGAGCCTGACGGTGGTCAACACGCCGATCGAACGAGCGCGTCTCTATTTCCGCTACCACCCGATGCCGAACCTGCTTGCGGCCTCCGACCCTGAACGCGCTTCACATCGTGCTTTTGGACTACCCAATCTCGAATTCACCCAAAACGAGACGAACTGGCCGTACAAGGTCTCGATGGCAGCAGCAAAGGATATGCGGGTCGACATACCAGGCGAGTTGCCCGGTCCCATGGATCCTTTTGCAGCGAGCGAAATCCTCGATAGGAAGGACCCTTACGAAGTGACCGAAGCCGACGAACAGATGATCGCAACAGGACACGGACAATTGGTCGGTCAATTCCTGCTGGACAGGCAGGGAATTGTCCGCTGGAGTTTCACGGAGGTTCCGGAGGGGGGGCGATACATGTTTGGGGCGCCCAACCCGAAGGAACTGATGTCAGCTGTGTCGCAAGTCGCCCAATGAGGTCCCGTTTGATCAAATCTTCACGTTAATAATTTGCGGCTTGAGATGCAGTGCGCTCCAGCGCCGGCAAGCGACAATCAGGCTGGGAGCCGCCACATTCGTACACGACCTGCACCACGCAATTCCGTTTCCTCAAGTGGATCACAAGCAAATTTTGGTCCCAGCAGTTGGCGCGTTGCATCGGAAATACGGATTTCACTGGGCTCCGCGGACGTTTGAATACGCGAGGCGAGATTAACGGTCTCGCCCCACAAGTCATAGGCGAACCGTCTTTTGCCTATGACGCCAGCGACGATCGGTCCCGAGTGAATTCCAATTCTCAGTCTTATCGGTTCTCCTGCGAAGCTCTCGCGTTTGACCGCCTTGCGCAGTTCAACTGCGTAGTGCGCGAGGGCTTGTGCATGATCGGATCGCGCGGTGGGCAGGCCCGCGACCACCATCACACAATCGCCGATTGTCTTGATCTTTTCGCAGCCGTGCCGTTCCGAGAGCCGATCCGCCGCCTTGAAGAAGTAATTCAAGATAGCGAGCGTCGTCACCGCTCCGACGCTGCGCGCTCTTTCCGTAAAACCGACGATATCGGCAAAAAGCACACTCACCTCTGCGTGGTTGTCTGCAATTTTCTTGTGCGCTTTCAACCGCTCCGCGATCGACGCCGGAAGAATGTTGAGGAGCAGGGATTCGGCGCGCTGGTATTCACGCGACAATCCCTCCTGACTCTTCCTCAACGCCTCATTGGCCGAATGTAACTTCTCGTTGAGTTGGCGCTCCCTCTCTTGCAGAAGAGTCATTTCATAAGCCTTCTGTTGAAGCCGCTGCTTGTTGTCGCGTTCGGCAGTGGCATCAAGAAAGAGCAGCCACACGCAGTCATCATCAGCAAAAAGATGAAGGTCCGCGACACGCCCGCTGGGCAGTTCGACCATAGGCATATGAAATGGAAGCTCCGGGCAAGGCAGCAAACCTTCCATGAATTCAAGCTGATCGGCAACAGGCTTACCGATGCGAAGGGATGAGAGCCCGTAATGTTTAACGTTACCGCCCTTCGCCGCTGTCCGCAGCTGGGCGTCAATTTTCACATACGCAATAGCACGCTCGTTGTAGAAGAAATCGTAAATCCAGTTTCCGATCTCTCTTGGCAATCTTTGCATGGTCTATTTGGTGACCATCGAAGCGAGTTTAAGAAACGCATCATCGACATGCTCACCCGAGAGCGCACTTGTCAGATAGACCTGCCATCCGCGTTGCCTCAGTTCGTCGATTTCTCTATCCGGTATTACCCACCGATCGGCCAGATCAGATTTGTTGAAAAGCAATACGAACGGCATAGCACCGAATTCAGCCTCGACCCGCTCGCGCAGCGTGAGCGCGGCGGTAAGGGTAGCGGCGCGGGTTCCATCGACGACAAGCACGAGGCCTGTCGCACCTCGCACATGGCTGACGCGGAATGAGCCGATATCATCTTCGCCGGCCAAATCCCATAAAATCAGATCCACTGTTTTGTCCGGGAGTTCGACACTCTTTTTGTCGATCTTCACTCCCACCGTGGTCAAGTAGGTTTCTGAAAAGATGCTTTTCACAAACCTGCGAACCAGGCTCGTCTTTCCGACAGAGAACCCGCCCAGCATACAGATCTTTTTTTGCAACATCTTGGGCTCCGCCCTAGTCCAGGTTTACCGTAACGGAAACCCGGCGATTGGTGGAGCTACCAGCCTGACTATTTTCAGGCACCGCCGGTTCAAAGGTACCCGCGCCCCGAACCAGCAGCAGTTCCGGGGCGACGCCGCGCTTGTTGAGAAGCGCACGAACTGTCTCGGCGCGGGCGGCGCTGATCGACGCGTTGGCCGTCTCACGGCCCGTGGTGTCCGAATGGCCGGTCAACATGAACCGCGCAGTTACGCCCGACTTGCGGGCATTTTGGGCGAATTCCTTTATTTGATCCGCCAATCTGTCGAGAACCGGCGTCTGCTCTGGTCCCGGCACAACTTTGCCGGAAGAGAAGAAAATATCGGTCGTCTGGATGGCCTCTCTCAAATGATTGAGCTCTGCAAGGTCCAGTTCACGCAGCTGCGAGACATCCAGAACCACTCCGTCCGCCGAAAGTTGTTCAGCGGCGGCCTGCGCCCGGTTGATCCAGGCGGCAGGAGCCTCGCCCACGACAACGATGCGACCCTGGATGATCGAAAGTCGGACCGATTTCGGCGGCGTCAGCGACGCCGTCAGCCGCTTCACCACAAACTTCGGATCAAGGCTCTGGTAGAATTGCCACTGTGAATGAACGCGGGCAGGATCGACCTCCGTTCCGGACAGCAGAGCTTGCGGGTCGGCGGCAAGCGGGTCTCGCAGGCCGGAAATATAGAAATGTCCACCCCTGGTCGATTGTTGGGCGACGATAATTCCCGGTTGGGCCTCAAGTCGCGACACATAATACTGCCAGTGCTCCGCCGCGCGTGCTTCGGGACTGACATCACGAACCTTGGAAATGTCGAATTCCGGTCCGCCTGCCGAAAGCTGTCGGGCCGCTGCGCGCGCCCGATCTATCCAGGTGTCGGGAGCTTCGCCCTCGGCAATGATGCGATTATTGACGATCGAAAGTCGTACTGTATCTGGTGGATACAGCGACGCCGTCAGCCGTTTCAACACGAACTCCGGCTCAAGGCTCTGATAGAATTGCCACTGTGAATGGACCCGGGCGGGATCGACCTGCGTTCCAGACAACAGCGACTGCGGGTCGTCGGCAAGCGGGTCTCTCAGGCCGGCAATATAGAATCTGCCATCGCGTATTTTTTGTTGTGCAACGATGATGCCCGGCTGTGCCTCCAGTCGCGACACGTAGGCCTGCCAGCGCTCCGCCTCGAGTACTTCGGGGCTTACGTCACGAACCTTGGAGATGTCGAATTCCGGTCCGCCTGCCGAAAGCTGTCGGGCCGCTGCACGCGCCCGATCTATCCAGGTGTCGGGGGCCTCACCCTCGGCAACGATGCGATTATTGACGATCGAGAGTCGTACTGTATCTGGTGGATACAGCGACGCCTTCAGCCGCTTCAGCACGAACTCCGGTTCAAGGCTCTGATAGAATTGCCACTG